>CAIPNE010000309.1 GCA_903866355.1 uncultured Gammaproteobacteria bacterium | reverse complement strand
CTGCTGGAGCGCGCCGATCGTGCCGGTTTTGCGCGCTATCACCTCGCGGAGCACCACGCCACGCCGCTCAGTATGGCGCCCTCGCCCTCGGTGTTTCTGGCCGCGGCCGCGCAGCGCACCCGCCAAATCCGGCTGGGCCCCTTGGTCTACCTGCTGCCGCTGTACGACCCTCTGCGCCTCATAGAAGAAATTTGTATGCTCGACCATCTCAGCGATGGCCGCTTAGAACTCGGCGTTGGGCGTGGCGTGTCGCCCTACGAGCTCGGTGCGTTTGGCATTACACCCGACCAAACACAGGCGCGCTTCGATGAGGCGCTGGCCATCCTGGTGCGCGGTCTCACCCAGCCCCGGCTCGACTTTGAAGGCCAGTACTACACTTATCGCAACGTCCCGATGGCGCTCAAGCCCTACCAACAGCCCTATCCACCGCTGTGGTACCCCACCCATAACCCCGAAAAAATTGCCTACGCGGCCCGCCACGGTTTTAATTTTGTGGGCCTTGGGCCGGCCCGCGTACTGCGCCCCTTGCTCGACGAATACCGGGCGCACTGGCAGGCGCATCAGGCCGACACGGGCCGTCTGAATGGTCATGTGAGCGCCCCGGTCTTAGGCGCGATGCGCCAAGTGTTCGTGGCGGATAGCGATGCCGAAGCCGAAGCCGTTGCACGGGCCGCGCACGCCGATTGGTACCGCTCGATTACCCAACTGTGGCACGACCACGACGACCACAGCGTGGATCATCTTTTTTCCTGGGACTTAGGGGTGGCGGGTCAGACCATCTTGTTTGGTTCCCCAAGCCGGGTACGCGACCAAGTGGCACAACTGCTGGACGCCACCGGCTGCAATTATTTTATTGGCAGCTTTGCGTGGGGATCGCTGCCCTTCGCGGCGGCCGAGCGTTCCTTGGCGTTGTTTGCCGAGCACGTCTTGCCGCGCTACGCCTAAGGCTTATGGCCCGGCGCTAAGGGACCAGCGTCGGGTCCGTGAGGTTCGCCGGACGCTCGCTGAGCAACACCGCAATGGCCCCTTCCACCTCGCGTGCGGTGGGGCCTGTGGGCACTAACTCCCCCGCATACAGCGCGCGCACCAAACCCTCCCGGTCGACCCAGAAATAACTCGGCCACTGGCGCACGCCAAACGCGCGGCGCAGTTTTTGCCCCACATCTAGCCGCGTAGGGCTGTTGCAGCTCGGTTCTGCGGTGGCCGGTGGCAAACCTTCGGCGGTGTGAATGTCCAATAGCGTGAGGTCCGAATGGGCAAACCGTGCTGCCAGTGTGCGGGTGCCGGCATCGGCGTCAGCACAGCCGGTGGCGCGAAAGCTGAGCAACACCACCCGGCCTCGCAAGGCCTGCCAATTTAGCGGCGGCGTGTTAACCCAAGCCGCCCCCTCGTGGGTGGCTAGCGAGGGCGCGGCGGGGGCCGAAATGGGCGCTATTAAGCGCGGGCTGGCGGTGGCCGAACCCACCAAGATGCCGGCGAGATACCCCAGCAGGGTGGCGGTGCGATGCAGGACCGCGTTGCCGCGCCTAGGCGCGGCCGTCCCAATGCAAAAAATTGGTCAGTAGCTGCAGGCCCGCCGCCGCACTTTTCTCCGGATGGAACTGCGTGGCGAAAGCGCCGCCCTCGGCAATCGCACTGGCGAAGGTGTCGATGTACTCGGTGCGACCCAGCACGATGGATTCGTCGCGCGGCGCGACATAGTAGCTGTGCACAAAATAAAAGCGGCTGCCGGACGGCACCCCGGCGCATACCGGGTGAGGGCGAGTCCAGTGCACCTCGTTCCAGCCCATATGGGGAATTTTGCGCGGCGTCCCATCCGCGGCGGGGCCAGCGTTGGTGCGAAAGTGGTGCACTTGACCGGGATAAACCCCCAGACCCTCGGTGCCGCCATCTTCGTCGCTGCTGCCCATGAGCGACTGCAAGCCGAGACAAATGCCAAAGAACGGCCGGGTGCGCACGCATTCGCGCAGCGCCACCAGCAGATTTCGGTCGCTGAGGTGGCGCATGCAGTCGCCAATCGCGCCCTGGCCGGGGAACACCACGCGGTCGGCATTGCGCAGTGCCTCGGGGGTGCTGACCACCTCGACCGAAAATTGGGCGCTGGCCACGTGCTCGAGCGCTTTCACCACCGAGCGCAGGTTACTGCCGCCGTAATCCACCACCGCTACACGTTGCATAAAACCGTTCTCGAGGCTGGTTACAGCGAGCCTTTGGTGGACGGCATGACGTCGCCCATCCGCGGATCGCGTTCCACGGCCACTCGCAGCGCGCGCCCGAAGGCCTTGAAGATGGTTTCGATGATGTGGTGCGCGTTGCGCCCACGTAGGTTGTCGATGTGGAGGGTCATCTGGGCGTGGTTGACCACGCCCTGAAAAAATTCGCGGAACAAATCGACGTCGAAATCGCCAATGCGGGCGCGCGGAAAATTGACCTCGTACTCCATGCTGGGCCGGCCCGATAGGTCGATGACCACCCGCGAGAGTGCCTCGTCTAACGGCACATACGCATGTCCATAGCGGCGCAAACCGCGCTTATCGCCCCACGCCTGACTGAGCGCTTGGCCGAGCGTGATGCCAATGTCTTCGACCGTGTGGTGGGCGTCGATTTCTAGATCGCCCTGGGCTTCTACGTGCAAATCGAATCCCCCGTGGCGGGCGACTTGATCCAGCATGTGATCGAGAAACGCCACCCCGGTGGCGAAGCGCCCGATGCCGGTGCCATCGAGGTTTACCGTCACCGTAATCTGGGTTTCTTTGGTGTTACGCTCTACCCGAGCGAGGCGCTCATTCATGACCTTAGGTGTCCCTGGTGATTGCGTGTTGCGAAGGGTCGCCAAGATAACACGGACCACCCCTGCGCTTCGCTGCCCACTAAGAGGAACCACTATGCAGGACGAGGTCGCCGCGCTGGCGGCAGTGCAGGACTATCTACGCGGTTTGCAAGACAACATTTGCACCGCGCTGAGCGCGCTGGACGGCCACCCCTTCACCGAAGAAAACTGGCTGCGTGCCGAGGGCGGCGGTGGCCGTTCGCGGGTGTTGGCCGACGGCGGCTTATTTGAACAGGCGGGGGTTAATTTTTCGGACGTCACCGGCGCGCGCCTGCCGCCGGCCGCCACCGCCAAGCGGCCCGAATTGGAGGGCTGCCGGTTCCGCGCCATGGGGGTGTCTTTGGTGGTTCATCCACACAACCCTTATGTGCCAACGGCGCACGCCAACGTGCGATTTTTCTTCGCCACGCGGCCCGACGGCGAGCCCGTGTGGTGGTTTGGTGGTGGCTTCGATCTCACCCCCTACTATGGTTTTGACGACGACGCCCGCCATTGGCATAGCACGGCGCGGGCGGCCTGCGCGCCGTTTGGCGCGGCGGTTTATCCCCGTTACAAACAGTGGTGCGACGAGTACTTTGTTATTCGTCATCGCAACGAACAGCGGGGGCTGGGCGGCTTATTTTTTGATGACCTCAACGAGTGGGGCTTCGCGCAATCCTTCGCTTTTATGCGCAGCGTTGGGGATCACTTCCTGCCGGCGTACCTGCCCTTGGCGGAGCGCCGTCGGCAGACCCCGTTTGGCGAGCGTGAGCGGGATTTTCAGCTGTATCGCCGGGGGCGCTATGTAGAGTTCAACTTGGTGTACGACCGCGGCACCCTCTTTGGCCTACAAACCGGTGGGCGTACGGAATCCATACTGATGTCCCTGCCACCCAATGTGCGCTGGCGCTATAACTGGCAGCCCGCCGCCGACACCCCAGAAGCACGGCTGTTGGCGCACTATCTCAAGCCCCAAGACTGGCTGGCTGACGGCTAAGGAAGGCCACCTCGAGGGCGCGCCGCCGACTTTAGCCAACCACCGATTTAGCGCATCATTCCCCCATGACACAACCCTACGATTACCCCGCGATTCTTGCGCGACTCGCCCGCATCGACACCACTCATCTGGCGGATGCGGATAAATCCATTGCCGCGTGCGCGCCGGATCTGCGCCCAGTGCGCTTAGGCCTGAAGCTCATCGGCCGGGCCCACACCGTGCGCCTACGCGAAGACTTTCTCAGCGTCATCGCCGCGCTGGCCGAAGCGGCGCCGGGCGATGTGTTGGTGGTCGATACCGAAGGCAGCCGCCGCGCGGTAGTGGGCGAGCTATTTTCGCTGGAGGCCCAACGCTTGGGCTTGGCCGGCATTGTGGTGGATGGACTGGTGCGCGATACCAGCACCCTCCGGACGTTAACGCTGCCGGTATACGCCCGTGGCGCTTGCCCGCAAGCGGGGACCATCCAAAAACTTTTCGACACCCAAATTGCGGTGTCTTGCGGCGGGGTGGTGGTGCGGCCCGGGGATGTGCTCTTTGGCGACGATGACGGCCTGCTGGTCGCCTCGCCCGCCGTGGTGCTCGCCGCCTTGCCGGCCGCCGAAGCCATCGCTGAGCGTGAAGCCGAAGTCATCCGCAGGCTGCTCGCCGGGCAGCCGCTCGCGAGCATGGTCAACGCCGCCGAGCATTTGGCCAAAGTGCGGGCAGGTGAAGCCAGCACGTTGCGCTTCGACATTTAATTCCCCCGCTAAAACCTAAGGACTCTCTTTTATGAGCAATGCTTTCATCGGCACCTGGCACCTGCGCGACGCTTTCGCGCTGAGCGACGAGGGCCTGCGGGTGGCGTCACCACTGGGCGCCAAAGTGACCGGCCAAATCATGTACGACGCCGCCGGCAATATGTCCGCGCAGCTGATGGCCGAAGGCCGGCCGCGCTTTTCCGCGCGCGCCGCCGAAGACACCCCGGATGCGGAGTTCAAAACGGCGTTCCTGAGCTTTACCAGCTACTGGGGCACGTATCGAATAGACGAGGCCGCGGGTAGCGTCACGCATACCGTCATCGGCGCCAACGCGCCGAGTTGGCCGGGTAGCGAGCAGGTGCGTTACTTCGAACTCAACGGCAATATTCTCACGCTCAAAACCCCGCCCATTCGCGGGCGGGACGGCCTGAAGCTCGTGCAACAGCTTATTTGGGCGCGCGCGTAGGCCAGCCCTGACGGCATTGACGACCCCTAACCCTACTGGCGTCAGCCCGCCCCTCATTGAACTGAGCGGCGTGAGCCGGCGCTATCCGCGCGGCACGGTGGCGCTGCAAGACGTGTCGCTGAGCGTGGGCGCTAGCGAATTTATTTCACTGGTGGGGCCGTCTGGCTGCGGCAAAAGTACGGTGTTGCGCCTGATTGCGGGGCTAGATCGCCCGACTGACGGGCAGCTGCAATCCCCGGCGCTGCTGACTGCCGGCCCGGCTGCTGCCACTGCTTTTGTTTTTCAGGACCCTACACTCATGCCGTGGGCAAGTGTGTTTGATAACGTCTGGCTGCCGTTGCGCCTGGCGGGCATGTCGCGTGCGGCCGCCGCCCCGGCGGTGCATCGGGTGCTCCACGCCGTTGGGCTGGCTGACTTTGCCACGGCCTTTCCGGCCGAGCTGTCCGGCGGCATGCGCATGCGCGCCTCTATCGCGCGCGCGCTGATTACCCAGCCCCGGGTGCTGTTGATGGACGAACCCTTTGCCGCGCTCGACGAATTCACGCGCCAGCGGCTCAACGGTGATCTGCTGCAATGGTGGCACGCCGCGGGTTTGGCGGTGCTGTTTGTGACCCACAGCGTGCAGGAGGCGGTGTTTCTCAGCCAACGGGTGTTGGTGATGAGTGCCCGACCCGGACGCATTACTGCCGAGTTTCACATTGCGGAGCCGCAACCGCGCACGCCCGCTTTTCGCAGCACCGCGGGTTATATCGAGGCTTGTCGCGCAGTCTCGCTTGCGTTGGAGGCCGCCCACAGCGACCCGGCGTTCGCACCATGAGCCTTCCGCGCGCGGCGCCCACTGCACGGCGTGGCTGGTTGGTGCGGCTACGACCCTTGTGGGTGTTATGCGGTTGGTTGTTGGCGTGGGAGGCTTTGGTGCGGCTGGCGGATATTCCGCATTACACGCTGCCGGCACCCAGCCTCGTGCTCCAGACCTTATTTGCCAACTTTGGCTCGCTGGCGGTGAGCTGGGGTTTCACGCTAAAAATTACCTTCGGTGCGTTGGCACTCGCCATCGGTGGTGGCGTGCTGATTGCCGCAGTGTTTGCGCTCTCCCCGCGGGTGGAGTCGGTGTTTCTGCCCTTGGCGGTGGTGCTGCAGGTCACTCCCATTGTCGCCATCGCGCCGCTGCTGTTGATCTACGTTGAGAGCACCACGGCCGCGCTGTTGCTGTGCGCTTGGATCGTGGCGTTTTTTCCCATTCTTTCTAATACCGTGGTGGGTTTGCGCGCCGCAGATCCCCTGCTGCGCGATCTTTTTCGGCTCTACCGCGCCACCCCTTGGCAGCGTTTGCGCCTGCTGTTGATGCCCAGCGCGTTGCCGTATTTCATGGCTGGGGTGCAGGTGTCTGGTGGTTTGAGCCTGATTGGCGCGGTCACGGCCGAAATGGTGGCTGGTGCCGCGGGGCGGGAAAGCGGTTTGGCCTCGCGCATTCTGGAGGCTAGCTTCCGCACCGAGACCCCTAAAATGTTTGCCGCGCTGCTATTGTTGGTGTTAACCGGGCTGGTGATTTACAGCGCCTCCAACGCGCTTTCGCGGGTTTTGTTGGCGCGCTGGCACGCCAGCGAGACGCCGCATTTCCCCACCTAGCCCCGCCCGTTAAGCGGACGCATCTTTAGTCATTTCGCCGGTTTTTAGGAGGTTTTTTATGTTGCGATTGGTTCGGGCGCACCGCCCTTTGCTGGTGGCTTTATTTGCACTGCTAGCGCTGAACGTGCAAGCGGAAGACGCCGTGCGTTTCGCCACTAACTGGAAAGCCCAAGCCGCCCACGGGGGCTTTTACCAAGCAATTGCCGATGGTACCTATCAACGCTATGGACTAAAGGTCACGCTGATCCAAGGTGGCCCGCAGGTGAATAACCGGCCGCTGCTGCCCGCGGGTCGCATCGACTTTTTAATGACGGGTAATTTGCTCCACAGTTTCGACAACGTGAAGAACGGCGTGCCCACCCAAGTGGTGGCTGGGATGTTTCAAAAAGACCCGCAGGCTTTGCTGGCGCATCCGGGACAGGGCTACGAGAACTTTGCGGCGCTAAAAAATGCGCCGGTCATTCTGATCGCCAAAGATGGCCAATACAGCTGGTGGCAGTGGCTGAAGGTCACGCACGGTTTCCGCGACGAATCGCTAAAACCCTATAACTACAATCTGGGTTCGTTTCTCGCCAACGCCCGCGCCGTACAGCAGGGCTACGCGGTGGCCGAACCCATTTATGTCGAGAATCAGGGGCATTTTAAACCCGTGGTGCATCTGCTGGCAGACCACGGCTTTAGCACTTACTCCACGCTAATCGAGGCGCGCACCCAGACTATTGTCGAGCAGCCGGCGCTGGTGCAGCGCTTTGTGGACGCCTCTATTGTGGGCTGGGTGAACTACCTCTACGGCGACCGGCGGGCGGCCAACGCGCTCATGCGCGCCGATAATCCAGAGATGACCGAGGCCGAACTGGAAAGCTCGGTGGCCTTGCTAAAAGCGCAGGGCATTGTGGATTCAGGCGCTTCGCTCACGCGCGGCATCGGCACGCTAGACCCGGCCCGGATCCGCGATTTCTACCAGCAAATGGTCAACGCCGGTCTGTATCAAGCGGGCGATGTTGATCTCCAGCGCGTCGCCACCGAGCAATTCGTCAACCAGGGTGTGGGCCTGAAAGAGAAAGCGCAGCTGTTGGCGCGCTAGGTTTGGAGTGCGCCGTCATCGGCGGTAAATCGGAGTGAGCCGTTCCCGGCGGTAAAGCGGTTTTTGCGGGCGCGTTACCCGCAGCTTCACCTCGGGCTATCACCTGGCGTCTTTGCAGAGCTGGCCTGGGCGTGTGGGTTTTCATTTCACAGTGCCCGGTGAAGGCTTGGTGGGGTAGCGACTTCGTCAACGCCGTCAGCGCGGCGCACTGTCGCTCGTGACGGCGGGCGTGGCGTTGGGGTTTTGGCGTTGGGTTTTGGCGTTGGGTTTTGGCGTTGGGTTTTGGCGTTGGGTTT
>CAIPNE010000308.1 GCA_903866355.1 uncultured Gammaproteobacteria bacterium | reverse complement strand
GTGATCGTCGTGCAACTGCTGCACAATACGTGGGCCCATCACGCGCGTGCGCAGCGCCTGTTTGAGTTGTTTAAACATCTCGAAAATTCCTGTTCTGCTAACGACCCGATGCGGGGCCAGCGGTCATGGCTTAGGCAAAAAAAACGCGCAGGCAAGCTTGCCCACCAGAGTCCCGTCGATCGGCGTAAACCAGTACCGGGCCGTTGCTGCCGATTGTCCCACAGCCTTCGCCAATCAACTCCATACCTCGCCCAACCCCACGCCGATCAGCCCACCCAGCAGCCCGACCCAAAGCCTGCCACGAGACCTTGTGCGGATATCACAGGTCGAGCGGCGGCAATTGACCCTGAACGACATCAGACTGCCGGGGTTCGAACAAAACCGGCGTGCCGCTAGGTCCCGGCAACCCATTCGTGACATGGTTACGGGGGTGCGAAGGCTGCGGGCAAGATCGCTACACACGCGGCAAATCGTAACCCTCGAGGCAGTGGTGCGGGGTCGGCGACTGCGGCACTATTGGCGGGCGGGGCATACGCGCCGTGACATATCAAACACAGCAAGGAGGGGCAGAATGTTTAAGGTCATCGTGATGATCAAGCGTAAGCAGGGGCTGAGCATGGAGGAATTTATTCACTACTACGAAAATCACCACGCCCCGCTGGGGGCCTCGAAGCTACCCAACCTCAAACGCTACGTCCGACATTTTTTGCGCCCCTTCGGCAACGCCATCTATGGTGCAGACGCCGAGACACCCTACGATGTCCTCACCGAACTCTGGTTCGACGACGAAGCGGATTTCCAACGCGGCATGGACTATTTATCGGATCCTGAAACGGCGGCGATTATCGGCGCAGACGAAGACCGCTTGTTTGAACGCGCATCGATACGCTTCATGTTGGTAGAAGCACACGAAACCGCACTGACGCCTCGCTAGCGCAGCGCGCACCAGCCCCAAGAGAACAGCCGTCCGGCCGCCCACCAAAGCGAGCTAGCACCTGACTATCGCGGCGGTGGGCGACGCATGGGTGCCGCACCGTGACTAGCGTCGTACGCGAAGGCTAGGTGCTGTCGCGCACCCAGCCTTCTAGCGCTTGGCGCTGAATTTTTCCGGAGATGCTCCGCGGGAAGTCATCGGGTGAGGCGACAAAACGAATCTCTTTGGGTTGCTTATAGCCGGGGAGTTGCGCGCGACACAGCGCGAATAATTCTGCCGCAGCGGGGGCCGGCGAGGTGCAACACACCAGCGCCACTGGCACCTCGCCCCAACGAGCATCCGGCCGGCGCACCACGACGGCCTCCAGCACCCGTGGGTCTTGCAGCAGCACCCGCTCAATCTCGGCTGGATAGACATTCTCCGCACCGGTCTTGATCAGATATTTAACGCGGTCTACATAGTCGTAACGGCCATCAGGGGCGGCCCGAAACACATCGCCCAAATGAAACCAGCCACCCCGGAAATCTTCTGCATTGGTCGCCGGTGCCTGCCAGTAGCCGCTAAACAACGTGGGCCCGCGCACGGCGGCTTCGCCAGGCTCACCCGTGGGCACCTCTTGGTCGTCGCTATCCACCAGCTTGAACAGGTGCAGCGAGTTGACCGCCTTCGCCAGACTGCGGGGCTGTTCACCTATGGCAAAGCGGGTTCCCGCAAACGGCAACATGCCGGTTTCGGTCGAGCCAAAGGTATTCCAGTAGGGTGCCCTAAACACGCGCGAGGTTTCCGCCACTAAAGCGGGACTCACCAAATCGGCCAAGGCGCCGACCATTTTCAGCGGCGCTGGCGGCCGCCCGCGGCGCGTCATTTCGGCAACTACCCGATCGATCATGCCCGGCAGTAGCACCAACCACCACTGCGGGACAGTGCAGGCTAAATCCACGATGCGATCGATATCCGCACCGTCCACCAGATGCACCGTGCCACCCAAGGCCAACACATGCAGCGCATGTTCCAAGGCCACCATGTGAAACAGCGGTGCCCAGGCCACGAAGTTATCGGCCGGCGCCAAGCCGGTGTCGATGCGGCCCAGCGCCAACCGAGCCAGCTCCGCCCGATGGCTGATCAAGGCGGCTTTTGCCGCCCCCGTGGTGCCGCTGGTGTAGAGGATGATGTAACCATCCTCCGGGCCGCAGCAGGACGGCGGCGCGCACTCGACCTGCGGTGCTAACCATGCCTCGTAGGCCTCTCCCAACACGATAATCGTGCAATCGGCGATGGGCCCCAGCAACCCTGCGTGGCGGGGCGACACCAACAGCACGCGCGGCGCGGTGAGAGCCACACAATGTGCCAATTCCGCCGGCGTGAAGCGCCAATTTAACGCGCACACGATAACCCCGGCGCGTGCGGCGGCAACGGCCAGTTCTAGGTATTCAAAACGATTTTCCGAGAGCACGGCAACCCGCTCACCCGGCTGTAGCCCGTGCGCCAGCAAGGCCTGCGCCAGACGATTAGCGCGGGCGTCTAACGCCGCATAACTAAGCGCCCGCGCCCCATCATCCAGCGCAATGGCCGGCCCCAGACGGCGCGCCGTCGCGGCGATAATTTGCCCTATATCCGCAAACCCTGCAGCCCGCGCTAACGCCGTGGGTGAATAGTCGGTATTAACTGCCATGGTTAATCTGGCAACCGCTATGAACGCGTTTCGGAGTCAGGTTATTCGACATAGGCAGCCAAGCGAGGTTTTACCCGCAGCACCGCAGGCACCCGACCCACCCCCATGCAACGGTCCAGTTCTTCGTGCCAGTGATACACGCGCCGCTCCTGATAGTTCAGCGGCACGCCACAGAACCCCGGCGACTCGATGGTCGCCTGCATGGGTTCGGCAAATTGAATGTCCTCGTCAACGATGCGAGCAAAATTGGCGATGCGCGTTTCCCACAGCGGGTCGCGCGGACCGCCGCCCCAATCGGGCGCAAACCACAACACCTCTAACACGCTGGTGCGTAGGGTCTTGGGCCAAATCGTTACACAGGGCATGCCCGAGGGCGCGATGGGTAGGATGAGATTAGGAAAAATACTGTAGCTAGGGTTGTGCTCGCGCTCGATGGCGGTGGTGTTGGCCATCACCGGCATGCCGTGCGTGCCGGGGTCCACCCAATCGGCGCGGCGGTTGGGTGAGAGCATCAGGGAATGGCCGTTACGCCAAAGATGAATACTGGTGGCGTGGTTGTCAAAAATTCGGTCAGAGGTCCGCGGGTGAAGTAGCTTGAAGTGATAGGCCTCGAGAAAGTTATCGTTGAGCAGCTTGGCGTTACAGCCCACCTCGAATTGTCGCCGATCGACCAAGCGCAGTTCCTCGAGGGGCAAATGACGCAGAAAGCGCGCCACTGGCGCTAAAAATTCGGCTAGATCTTGGGTGTCCGGATCTTCGCAAACGAACAACCAATTGCCGAAACGCTCGCAGCGTACGCGCACCAAATCTCGGCACGGCGGGGCGGCGGTGGTCCAATCCCGCGCATCGGTGACCCCCAGCGAGCGCCCCTGGCGGTCATAACTCCAACCATGATAGCCACACACCAACGCCCCACCAGCGCGCCCGGCAGCCTGCCGCACCACCGGCGCACCCCGGTGCCGGCAGGTATTGTAGAAAGCGCTGATGTTGAGATCGTCGCCCCGCATCACCACGATCGGCGCGCTGCCGTGGGGCCAGACGAAATAGCTACCCGGTTCCGGCAGTTGATCGATGTGGCCGGCGTATAACCAAGTGGTGCGCCAGATAGTCGCGCGCTCCAAGGCGAAAAAATCGGCATCGAGGTAGCGACCCGGCGACAGATCGGGCAACGGCGCAAACCCTAGCGGGGGTGCTGTGCGCTGCCGCTCGGCCGCGCATCGGCTCACCCACTGGGCGACGAGATCGGGGGTCATGGCGGAGTGGATGGTCATCGTCAATCAGCCTCGGCGTAGGGAAATAAGCGCGTCGGCGCCAGCGGTACCGCGCTGTCGAAGATTCCGATCCTTGGTATTGCCTGTCAATCGTGGCGTTGGCAGTGGCGTTGCCACCACCAGCGGTCGAGCCAGTGCCGCGGCTGGTTTTTTAGCGAGACTCACCCTACCCTTGAGCAGGCCGCCGCTACTCACTGGCGCGCCTCGCCGGACGCAAGCTCAGGAGCCACACGGATGTCTGACCCCATTCTCGCCGACCCCGCCGCCTGCCGCCGCGCCTTATTCGACGGCATCGCCGCGGTAGAGGAGGTGCTATTGGCGCAAAGCGCCATTGACGAACAGCGGGGCACGCTCTCCCCTGCGAGCCTCGCCGCACTGATCGCAAGCGGCGCCTTACGCATGAAATTACCGGCCGTGTTAGGCGGCTTTGAGGCGGATCTGGTCACTCAGATGGCGGTCCTGGAAAAGCTCGCCACGCTGAACACATCGGTGGCTTGGTGCGCCATGGTGGGCGCCACGAGTTTGGCCCTGCCGGGTGCTTTCCTGCCCGCAGCCGGGGTTGCGCAAATGTTCGCGCACGGGGTTATTCCTTGCGGCGCCATCGTGGTCACACCCTCTGGCGAGGCCACGCCCGCGAACGGCGGTTATTGGCTCAGCGGGCGCTGGAGTTTCGCCAGCGGCGTGCGCCACGCCCAGTGGGTCGTGGCGTTGGCCCGCGTGCCCCAACCTGGCGGCGCCGCACCTGCCATCCATGTGCTCGTGGTCCCCCAAGCGGCGTGCGAAATCATCGATAACTGGCAAGTCAGCGGGCTGCAGGGCACGGGCAGTTGCGACATCATCCTCAAGGATGTCTGGGTGCCCTTAGAAATGTCGTGGGCGTTGGGCGCGCCACCGCAGCGCGGCGGCGTGCTCTATCACATTGGGCTGCCCGCTTTTGTCGCCTATGAACACGCGGGTTTTGCCCTGGGTGTGGCGCGCCGGGTGCTAGACGGCGTAACGGAAATGCTGCGCACCAAGCAGCGTGGCTACACGCCGGGTGGCGCGCGGATGACCGAGCGCGGCGCGGTGCAGCGTGCGCTAGGTCATGCCGAAATGCGCCTGCGCGCCGCCCGTGCGCTGGCGGTGGAAGTCAACGAAGAAGTGTGGGCGGCGGCGACGACCGGCGCACCCCCACTGGCGTTGCAATGTCTGGCGCGTAGCGCTGCGGTCTATGCAACGGAGGTTGCTACCGAGGTTGTGGGCGAGGCTTTTCGTTACGCGGGTGCCAGCGCCATCTACCAGTCACATTATTTGCAGCGCTGTCTGCGGGACCTAGACGTCGCCGCACAGCATTACATGGTCAGCGATACGGCCTATGAGAATCTTGGCCAGATCAAACTGGGCTACACCGACGTTAATCCCATGGGCTGATCGCCCGGCCCCCAAACCGACTCGCGCGTGCCGCGCCAAACTGAGGAGTTTGTCATGGAACTCGGACTGCTATTCACGGGTGGTGACCTGCGCATTACTGAACTCGTGCAACTAGCGCGCGAGGCCGAAGCAGCGGGCTTTGATTCCCTCTGCGTGGCCGAGGCGTGGCGCAGCGCGTTCGTGCCGCTGACCGCCATGGCGGCCGCCACGCAGCGCCTGCGGCTGGGACCTTATGTGCTGAACGCCTTTGGCCGCAGCCCGCTGCTGGCAGGCATGTCGGCCATCGATTTCAACGAATTCTCCGGCGGACGTTTGGTGCTAGGACTCGGCGGCGGCAACCGCATTATTAACGAACAATGGCAGGGGTTGGCGCACGCGCGGGTTCTGACCAAAATGCGCGAGTACGTGACGCTCATCCGGCTCATGGCCAGCACTCGGCTGGGGAGTCGCGTTGACTACGCGGGTCAGGTTCATCGTATGCAGTGGGCCCCCACGGTTGATCCGGGCCCGCAGGTTTTTCCTATCGTGCTGGCGGCGGTATTCCCGAGCATGCTGAAAGTTGCCGCACAAGTTGCCGATGGCATTGGCGGCGGGGCCACCTTGGGGGTCGACTACCTGCGTGATGTGCTGCGCCCGCAAGCGGCAGCGGCCGCGGTAGCGGTTGGCCGCAACCCCGCCGCGTTGCGCTGGAGCGCGGTCGGTTTGTTAGCGATGGATGCCGACCGCGAACGAGCCCGCACGGCGGCGCGCGCGGCCCTCTGCCACTTGTACGCACCACTGCCCCATCCGTACTACGAATACACCATGCGCGAGCAGGGTTTTGGTGCCGCCGCAGACGCCCTCCTGCGGCACATGCCCGCCGGGCGACTGGACGCCGCGATGGCCGCGATCCCAGAGACGTGTATCGACGCTCTCACGATTGCTGGCACACCCGCCGAGTGTGTCGCGCGCCTACAGGGCTACGCTGGCGTCATCGACGAAATGCTGCTGTTGAACTGTTCGCCCACAACACCCGACGGGGTGCTGGCGTCCTATCGCGAGGTCATGGCGCTACCGGGCGCGTTGCGTCGCGCGCAAGCAAACTAGGACGGGCGTTGCACAGGGCCAGTCACCTCACCCCGGCCTCGTGGGCCTAGTGTTCTACCCGTGGGGTGCCGGGGACGGTCGCTAGCGACCCGCTTTAATCGTTAACAGGAGTCGATACGCCAGTGGCAGATACCGTGCTCGGTCCGCTGACAAGCAGCCCGAAAGCCACCGCGCAAGTTGCCGCCGAAATATAGAAAATGGTCGGGAAGCTGGTGGCGATGGCGACATACCCCAGCAGATAACTACCGGAAGCGAAACCCACATTAAACGCTCCGTTGTAAGCCGCCATGGCCTTGCCCCGTTCGTTTGCCGGTGCAAAATCCACCGCCACGGCGTTG
>CAIPNE010000307.1 GCA_903866355.1 uncultured Gammaproteobacteria bacterium | reverse complement strand
GCTGTACTTCGATGCCCACAGCACCGGGCCCGACACCAAAGCGCTCTATCAGTGGTATCGCAAACAATTTGCCAAACTCGGATTGCGTTTGGTGGTCCGTGTGACCGACTACAATCGCTTTCAAGACAAAGTGCGCCAGGGTAACGCGCAGATTTTTAGCTGGGGCTGGAACGCGGACTATCCGGACCCCGAAAATTTTTTGTTCTTGCTGTATGGCCCCAACGGCAAGGTAGCGCAGCAGGGCGAAAACGCCAGCAACTACGCCAATCCCACGTTTGATCGCCTGTTTACCGACATGCGCGGGTTGCCCAACGGGCCACGTCGCCAGGCGCTGGTGGACCAACTCATGACCATTGCACGCAATGATGCCCCATGGATTTGGGGTTTCCATCCGCAAGCCTACGCGCTCAGCCACCAGTGGTACGGCAACGCGAAGCCCAACATGATGGCGCGCAATACGCTGAAATATCGGCGCATCGATACGGCGCTGCGGGCCCAGCAACGGCAGGCTTGGAACGCACCCCACTGGTGGCCACTGTTGCAGGTGGCGGGCGTCGTGCTGTTGGCTTTGGGTGCTGGCTGGCGCCTGTGGCGGCGACGTCAGGGAGCGGTGATCGCGTGATGGCGTATTTTCTGCGTCGCGTGCTCTACGCCCTACCGATCGTGTTGGGGGTGAACCTGCTGACCTTCGTGCTGTTTTTTGTGGTCAATACACCAGACGATATGGCCCGTATGCAGTTGGGCGAGCGCCGCGTGACGGCGCAGGCTATTGAGCTGTGGAAGGCCGAGCGTGGTTACGATCGACCGCTCTTCTGGGATGCCTCGCGCACCGGCGTGAACCAACTCACCGATACGCTATTTTTTGACAGCTCGCGCCGCCTGTTTTCGTTTGATTTTGGACGCTCAGATGCCGGTCGCGATATTGGCGCAGACCTTCGTCAACGGATGTGGCCCAGCCTCGCGATTGCCGTGCCGGTGTTGTTGGTGGAACTCGCGCTGGCGCTCACTTGGGCGTTGCTGATGGCGTGGCTGCGCGGCAGTGCCATCGATACGTGGAGCGCTATTGTGTGCGTGGCGATGATGTCTTGTTCGGGCTTGTTCTACATTATTGGCGGCCAGTGGCTGATGGCCAAACTGTGGCATCTGGCGCCGATTTCCGGTTACGGCGACGGCCTCGCGGCGCTGCATTTTTTGGTTTTACCGGTGTTAGTCGGCGTGCTCACCTCGCTGGGCGCCAGCGTGCGCTGGTATCGGGCGCTCTTTGCCGAAGAACTGGCCAAAGATTATGTGCGGATGGCGCATGCCAAAGGGCTCTCCGAGCCGCGGGTTATGTTGGGACATGTGCTGAGAAATGCCCTCATTCCGATCCTCACCGGCGTGGTTGTGCTATTGCCTTCGCTGTTTCTCGGGGCGCTGATCACCGAAGCCTTTTTTGCCATTCCGGGGCTGGGCAGCTACACGATTGAGGCGCTGCAAGCGCAGGATTTTGCGATTGTGCGGGCCATGGTGTACTTGGGCTCGCTGCTGTATATCGCCGGGCTGCTGCTGACAGATTTATCCTATGTATTGGTCGATCCGCGCGTGCGGC
>CAIPNE010000306.1 GCA_903866355.1 uncultured Gammaproteobacteria bacterium | reverse complement strand
GGCTTCACCGGCGGCGTCATGGGTTGAGGCCCTGTGCAGGCGGCGATTTTGGGGACGGTATGGGCATAGACCAGTTCTCTGTGCAGGCTAAGTGGATTAGCGGGTTTCCATCGCTTTCAGGCGCGCGATCATCGCTTCCACGCGGCTGCGTGCTTGTTCGGTTTTTTCAACTAACGTGCTGCGCTCAGCGGTCAACAACGATTGCTGACTGCGCAAATTGTGATTTTCGTGCTGGAGAGACTCAATGGTGCGGATAAGGTCATCCACGCGGGTCTCGAGGGCCGCCAGGTCGAGTTTGTCGGTCGGGTTAATTGCCATTGGTTACACCGCCCGTGCGCTCATTCTAGGTACGAGGCAATATAGGGCCGCCTCTTAACTCGGTCAACGGGACGACGAGGTGCGCTGACTTTTGTGCTTGCAGCGTGCGTGTGATAATCCAGCTCAACCACTTCGAGAACCGCACGTGATGATCAATCGCGTTGATGACAGCCTATTTGCCGCGGTTGCCCGCGCCCTAGCCGATTTGCCCACCGATATCGAAGCTGGCGAATGCCACGGCATGCTGTGCGGCATGTTGAGCAATCCCAGCCCCTTCGATCCGGAGCGCTGGTTTGCCCACGTGCTAGGCTACGGCGAGCAAATACAGTGGCAAGAACTGCCGCTCGATAACCCATTACAGGTGATGTTAAGCGATACCCTGCGCGGTTTTGCTGCTGACGATTTCAGCTTCAACCCCGTGTTGCCGCCGGACGCCGCGCCCTTGGCCGAGCGGGCTGCGGCGCTGGGCCTGTGGTGCCGCGGTTTCCTCTCCGGATTCGGGGTGCAGGGGGCGGTGCCAAGTCTCACCGCTGAGGGGCGCGAATTTTTACACGATCTCGCTAAAATCAGCCAAATCGAGCCGGATGAAGCCGACACCGAAATGGGCGAACGAGCGTTCCTCGACGTGGTGGAATACGCTCGCATGGGCGCGCTGCTGCTAAACGCCGAACACCCCGCGCCAGTTGCTGATCTCCCCACCCGCAAGCACTAGGTTGAGCCATGGACAAACGAGAATTTACCAAACGACGTAAGCGCCTGATGGACATCGTCGACCGTGGTGGGATCGCGATCCAGCCGACCGCCCCGGAGCAACTGCGCAACCGCGACGTGTATTTCCCTTTCCGGCCTGACAGCGATTTTTTTTACCTCAGCGGATTTGCCGAACCCGAGGCGGTGCTGGTGCTGGTACCAGACCGTCCGCAAGGCGAATGTTTGCTGTTTTGTCGCGAGAACGATCCCGAGGCCGAAACTTGGCACGGTCGGCGGGCCGGCTTGGAAGGCGCCTGCGAACGCTATGGCGCCGATGATGCGTTCCCGTTCTCCGACCTCGACGACATCCTCCCGGGTTTGCTGGAGAACAAAGAACGCATTTATTACACGATGGGGCGGTATCAAGATTTTGATCGGCGCCTCGTGGGTTGGTTGAATCAGGTGTCTAACAAGGGCCGTATGGGGGTGCATGCGCCGGATCAATGCCATTCGTTGGGACACTACCTCCACGAGATGCGCCTGTATAAAAGTCGCGAAGAAATTAAAACCATGCGACGCGCGGCGCAAATATCCGCCGCTGCCCACCGGCGGGCGATGGAGACTTGCCGGCCGGGCCTGTTCGAGTACCAAATCGAAGCCGAAATCCTGCACGGATTCATGGGGCAAGGTAGTCGCTCGCCGGCTTATCCCAGCATTGTCGGCGGTGGTGCTAATAGCTGCATCCTGCACTACACCGAAAACAACCAGGTTTTAAACGACGGCGATATGTTGCTCATCGACGCCGGCTGCGAGCTTGACCACTACGCCAGCGATATCACGCGTACGTTCCCGGTTAATGGCCGATTTACGCCCGAGCAGCGCGCGGTGTACGAAATTGTGCTCGAAGCCCAACTCGCGGCCATCGCGAAAGTGCGGCCGGGCAATCACTGGAACGAACCCCACCTGGCCGCGTTGGAAGTCATTACCCGTGGCCTGATTAGCTTGGGTCTGCTGAAGGGTCGCTGGCGGACTCAACTCAAGGAAGAGGCCTTCCGACCCTACTACATGCATCGCACCGGACACTGGTTGGGCATGGATGTACACGATGTGGGTGATTACAAAGTGGGCGAGGAGTGGCGCATGTTCGAGCCGGGCATGGTGACCACGGTGGAGCCGGGGCTGTACCTCTCGCCGATTATCAAAGGACTGCCCAAAAAATGGTGGAATATTGGCGTGCGCATTGAGGACGACGTCCTCGTGACGGCCCAGGGGCACGAAGTCCTGACCCACGGCGCCCCCAAAACCGTCGCTGAGATTGAGTCTGTCATGCAGCTTGCTCGTGTTGCGTGAATTTGACTGCGCCGTGGTTGGCGCAGGGCTAGCCGGCGCCACTGCGGCCATTGGGCTTGCCGGTTTTGGTTTACGCGTGGCGGTTATCGATGGCCGGTCGCCGGTGAGCGCCGCGCTTGGCGGTGACGTTCGCGGGCTCGCACTGGCGTCTTCCTCGCAGCAGCTTTTGACAGCACTAGGACTGTGGTCCGCACTGCGAGACCACCTCACGCCCATCCGCCAAGTGCACATCAGTACGCAAGGACATTACGGTTCCACCACCCTGCGTGCGGCAACGATGGGCGTGCCGGCCTTGGGCTATGTTTGCCCGGCGGATCAGCTGTTGATGACCCTTGATGCAGCCTTGGCCGCAACCTCGGGGATCACGCCCTTCTATGCCACGACGCTGCAAACGCTGGTGCCAGCGGCTGACCGGGTGGCGGTGCGGCTGACCGGCGCTCAGAGCGAAACGCTCATCAGTGCACGACTCATCGTGGCGGCCGATGGCAGCCATTCGGCGGTGCGACGGCATTACGGCATCGCCGCTCAGCAGTCCGATTATGGCCAGACCGCGATCGTGGCGAACCTCTCGGTGGAACACCCCCAGCTTCATACCGCGAGCGAGCGTTTTACGTCGGCTGGCCCCTGTGCGCTGTTGCCCTTGGGTGGCGCGCGGCACGTACTGGTTCGTACCGCGCGCAGTGCCGATGCGGAGTCGTTGCTGACGGCCTCGCCGGCGGCGTTTCTCGCCGATGTACAAACCCGCTTTGGCTGGCGCTATGGGCGTTTCTCAGAGTTGGGACCACGGCGCGCGCATCCCCTGATACTGAACCGTGCACAGCAGTTGGTGGCCCCGCGGGCGGTGCTCATTGGTAACGCTGCGAACACAATTCACCCTAATGCCGCGCAGGGACTTAACCTCGCCCTGCGCGATGTGGCCACACTGCTCGACTGCTTGGTCGGGGGGGACGATCCCGGGCTGTCGGCCACGCTCGCCGACTATGCTGCGCGGCGTGCGCAGGACCAGCAGCACACCGTCAATTTCTCTCACGGCTTGGCTCGCCTGTTTGCGCTGGAGGCCCCGCTGGTGGGTATGGGCCGGGGTTTGGCGCTGGCCGCCTGCGAGCTTTTGCCGCCGTTGCGATCCGCCTTGATGGCGCGTCTGATGGGCTGGCGCGCGCCCCCCAATGAATGGCTTCGAGGGACCCATGAAGCCCATTGATTGGGTGATCGTTGGGGGTGGCGCGGTGGGCGTCACCACGGCCTGTCTGCTCGCCGATGCCGGTTTTAGTGTGGCCATCCTCATCTCCCCGGCTAGCCCGGGGCTGCCGGAGGGTCCGGATGACTTGCGCTCCTACTCTTTAACGCCAGCATCGCGGCGCATTCTGGCGGCTTGTGGCATTTGGGAGCGGCTCGCCCCTGCCCGCATTACGCCCTACGATCGTTTGCAAGTGTGGGACGCCGCCCGCGGCGCAACCCTGGCCTTCGACGCGGCTTCCTGCGGGCGACCGGCGCTGGCTTATATGGTGGAACATTCCCAGCTACAGGCCGCCTTACAGGCCGCCCTGTTAGCGCGACCAACGTTGAGTGTGCACGCGGCCACGCTGGAGACGCTGCGTCCGGGAGAACTGTGCTGCCATCTGCAATTGAGCAATGGCCAGTCGCTGGCCGCGCGGGCAGTGGCAGCTTGTGATGGCGGCGATTCGCCGGTGCGGGCAATGGTCGGCATCGAGTGTGAAGAACGCCCGTACCCTCAACACGCAGTCATCGCCAATGTCCGTTGCGACCAACCGCATCGCGCCACGGCCCGCCAAGTTTTTCTGGCCGAGGGGCCGCTGGCCTTTTTACCGTTGCCCGATCCGCAGCTCTTTGCCGTCGTGTGGTCAACCACACCCGTGGCGGCGCAAGCGCTGGTGAGCGCGAGCGAGGCGGTGTTTTGTGCCGAACTCGGACGCGCTTTTGATCACCGTTTAGGCGCGGTACTGGCGAGCACTCCGCGCCTGGCTTTCCCTTTGACGCGGCGCCACGCAAATACTTACAGCGCGGCTCGCGTGGTGTTGCTGGGCGATGCGGCGCACCAGGTGCATCCCCTTGCCGGTCAGGGTCTGAACGCCGGCTTGCTCGATGCGGCGGTGCTCGCCGAGCGGGCTACCGCCGCTGGGATGGTCGGGTTACAGCATCCACAGGCGCTGTTTCAGCGTTATGAACGGCAGCGGCGCGGTGAAATTCTCGCGCTGCTCGCGGCGACCGACACGCTCAATCAATTATTTTTAGCCCGTGAGCCATGGCTCGGCTGGCTGCGTAATGCTGGACTGGCGTTGACCCACCGGTTGGAACCGCTCAAGCGCTTGTTGATGGCCCATGCGATGGGCGACAGTGGCGATCTCCCTGCATTGGCGCGGCCTGCCGCAAGTGAACTGTTTTAATCAATTCCTCCTGAACACGAGATATTTCCGCCATGGATACCAGCGCCCGCGCTCCGCTATTTGAATCGAATATCCGCAGCTTGCCGCTCTTGGGACGCGGCAAAGTGCGCGACATCTATGCGGTGGGCGAGGAACACTTGCTCATCGTAACCACCGATCGCCTGTCGGCCTTTGACGTCGTGTTGCCCGATCCCATTCCGGGCAAAGGCGAGGTGCTGACCACGCTATCGTGTTTCTGGTTTCGCCACTTTGAAAACACGGTGCCGCACCACCTCGCCGGCCTTACGCTGGCCGAGGTTTTGCCCGACCCACACGAGCGGGCTGAGGTTGAAGGCCGTGCGATGGTCGTCAAGCGGCTGCGGCCGCTGCTGGTGGAAGCCGTGGTTCGTGGCTATCTCATTGGTTCTGGCTGGAAGGACTATCAGCGTAGCGGCGAACTTTGCGGCATCGCGCTGCCGGCTGGATTGCGCTTGGCGGACCAACTGCCAACGCCTATTTTCACGCCCTCGACCAAAGCTGCTTTGGGCGCGCATGACGAGAACATCGATTTTGCCCAGGTGCAAACGCTGCTCGGGCGCGACCACGCGCACAAAGTGCGCGAATTGGCCTTGCAGCTGTATGAGGGCGCGGCCGCTTATGCGCGGGCGCGCGGCATTATTATCGCCGACACCAAATTTGAATTTGGCCTCGACCACAACGACGAAGTGGTGCTCATCGACGAAGCCCTAACGCCGGATTCTTCGCGATTTTGGTCGCTGGAAGACTATCGGCCAGGGACCAGCCCGCCTTCGTTCGACAAGCAATTTGTGCGCGATTACCTAGAAACCCTCACCTGGGACAAATGCGCGCCAGGCCCGCGTCTGCCGGCTGAGATCATCGCTAAAACCGCCGCCAAATACCGCGAGGCGTTAACGCGCTTAACCGGCTGACGAACCCGCTTTAGTGGAAGTGCGCCCAATCCGTGAGCGGCGCACGCTCGGTGCGCAGGGAGTTTTCCACCGCGGCGGTGTTTTCGTAACCCAGCGCCATTCCACAAATCACTTTGTGTTCCTCGCCCAGTGCTAATTGCGCCCGGATAATCTGGTGAAATTGGGAGAAGGCGAACTGTGGGCAAGTGTGCAGGCCATGCCCGCGCGCGGCAGTCATCAGATTGCCCAGAAACATGCCGTAGTCGATCCAGGCGGCATAACCCAGCGAGCGATGGATGGTGAAAATCAATCCGACCGGCGCATCGAAGAATTCGAAATTGCGCGCGTGCTGGCGGTGCGTGCGTTCGAAATCACCTTTGCCGATGCCTAACAGACCATACAAATCCCAACCCACTTTGCGGCGCCGGTCGATGAACGGCGACACCCACTCGTTGGGGTAAATGGGGAATTCTGAGCGATGGGTGGCGGCGACTGTTGGGTCGTTGAACGCCTCCAAAATTTTGTCCGACAGCGCGGTTTTGGCCGCGCCAGTGACCACCTGTACCTGCCAGGGTTGGATGTTCGTGCCTGACGCGCTGCGCGCGGCGGTTTCCAGCAAGCTTTCGATCGTGGCACGCGGGATTTCGGTGGGTAGAAACGCGCGCACTGAGCGGCGCGAAGTGATGGCGTGGTCTACGGCCTGTCTTTGTTGATCGCTCATAAAGCTCCAAGGGTGCAGTTTAATATTCGTTAGGGTCCAAAATGCCGGGGGCATTGGGGTGGAACGGCGGCGCTGCCGCTGGTGGTGCGTCCGAGCTTGGCGCGGATGGTGAGG
>CAIPNE010000305.1 GCA_903866355.1 uncultured Gammaproteobacteria bacterium | reverse complement strand
CGCCATGCTGCCGTCCTCGCGCCGGCTGGTCCAGCTGACGATCGACGACGACCTGCAGACCGACGCGCTGATGGACTTATTGCTCGCCAAGAAGCGTTCCGGCGACCGGCGTGCGTGGCTGGAGCGTAAGGGTAATCTGGCGGCGCTCGATTAAGTTAATAGGGAGCTAGTGGCAATGGGCGAGAAGCTGGAAATTGAACGACGGACGCTGCGCGATTTTAGCGAGCAGGCCTATCTCGATTACTCGATGTACGTCATTTTGGACCGTGCTCTGCCGCACCTCGGTGACGGACTAAAGCCCGTTCAGCGGCGCATTATTTACGCCATGTCGGAATTGGGTCTCAACGCTGCCGCCAAGTTTAAGAAATCGGCGCGCACCGTCGGCGACGTCATCGGCAAGTTTCATCCCCACGGCGACTCGGCCTGTTACGAAGCCATGGTGCTGATGGCGCAACCTTTCAGTTACCGCTATCCGTTGGTCGATGGCCAAGGTAATTGGGGTTCTCCGGATGATCCCAAATCATTCGCTGCCATGCGCTACACCGAAGCTAAGCTGACCCGCTATGCCGACACCTTGTTAGCGGAATTGGAACAAGGCACCTCCGATTGGGTGCCCAATTTCGATGGCACACTCGAAGAACCACGCCTGTTGCCGGCGCGCCTGCCCAATGTGCTGCTCAATGGCACCACCGGGATCGCGGTGGGCATGGCGACCGATATTCCGCCGCATAACGTGCGGGAAATTGTTGCCGCTTGTGTGCATCTGTTGGAATTTCCTCAAGCCACGGTGGGCGACCTGTGCGCCCACGTGCTGGGCCCCGATTTCCCCTCGGGGGGAGAGCTCATCACACCGCTGGCTGACTTACGCGAAATGTATGAGACGGGGCATGGTTCGCTGCGCATGCGTGCGGTGTACGGTGAGGAAAACGGCAACATCGTGATCACTGAATTGCCCTATCAGACCTCGGGGGCGCGGGTCATCGAGCAAATCGCCGCGCAAATGCAGGCTAAAAAGCTGCCGATGTTGGAAGACATTCGCGATGAGTCCGACCACGAAACGCCGACCCGCATCGTGCTCATGCCGCGCTCCAACCGGGTGGAACACGACTCCCTCATGCAGCACTTGTTTGCCACCACCGATCTCGAGCGCACCTTGCGGGTGAACATCAATGTGGTGGGGTTGGATGGCTTGCCGCGGGTGCTCAATTTGCGCGCGTTGCTCGTGGATTGGCTGGTGTATCGGACCCAGACGGTCCGGCGACGCCTGCAGTTCCGTTTGGATAAGGTCATCGACCGACTCCACCTCCTGGCTGGCTACCTCATTGCGTTTCTAAACATCGACGAAGTCATCCACATCATTCGTACGCAAGAGGATCCCAAGGCGGTGCTGATGGCACGTTTTGACCTCAGCGGCACGCAAGCCGATGCCATTCTCGATTTACGCTTGCGCCAGTTGGCCCGTCTGGAAGAACAGAAAATTCGCGGGGAACAGGCGGAGCTTGATGCCGAGCGACAGCGTATCGAAAAAATTCTAGGGTCGGCGCAACGTCTGAAAACCTTGGTCCGCGAAGAACTAGAACGCGACGCGGAAGAGTTTGGCGACCCACGCCGAACTCGGTTGGTGACGCGGGTTGCTGCGCGCGCGCTCGCGGAAACAGAACTGGTGCCGGCGGAGCCGGTGACGGTCGTGCTGTCTGCTAAGGGCTGGGTGCGCGCGGCGAAAGGTCACGACATCGACCCACGCCTGCTGCAATTTCGCAGTGGCGATGAATATCTGGATGCGGCGCGTGGCCGCAGTAATCAAAACGTGGTGTTTCTGGGCGCAGATGGCCGCTCCTATTCGCTGTTAGCCCATACCTTGCCCTCGGCGCGCGGCATGGGTGAACCACTGGCAGGTCGTTTGTCAGCGCCAGACGGCGTGCCTTTTGTCGCGGTGGCGTTGGCGAACCCGGCACAGGAGATCCTGCTCAGCACCGAGGCGGGCTATGGTTTCCGTACCACTTTCGAGGCGCTATTCGCCAAGAATAAGGCCGGTAAGGCCGTGTTGAATGTGCCTGACAAGGCGCAGGCCTTGGGCTTGGTGATCGTCGAAGACCCCACGCAAGACGACATCGTTTGCCTCACCACCGCCGGCCAACTACTGGTGTTCAAGGCCAGCGAACTGCCGCTGATGGCCCGTGGCAAAGGCGTGAAACTCATCCAAATTGCGGCGGCAAAACTTAAGAGCCGCGAAGAAGTACTGAAAATAATTCTGGCGCTACCCACCGGGCGCAGCGTCAAGATAGTTGCCGGCGCGCGGCACTTGACGCTGAAGCCACGGGATCTCGACGCCTATCGCGCAGAACGCGGTAAACGGGGTGACAAGTTACCGCGGGGATTGCAGCGGGTGGAAACCCTGGAAGTCATTGACTGAGCCGCGGGCATAAGTCCCCGCTGGGTTTATGCCGGTGCGCCGCCATCTTCGTCAAATAGACTGCTCTGGCGGGGCACCACTGCGGTGGCAAAATTGCCCAAACCCACACCCACTAGCCGATAGCGCGTGCCAAGCGCGAGATCAACGCGCCCCAACAGTCCTTCGAGCAAACTTAAAAATTCGCCAACCGAGGCGGGCGGCTGTAGCGGCGTCACGCTGCGGGTGAGACTTTGAAAGTCCGCCGTTTTCAGTTTTAGCACCGCCGTGCGTGGTTGACGATCGCCGTCGCGTGCGCCACGCCATGCTTGCGCCGCCAGCTCGCCCAGCAGCGGGGCAATGTCGGCCAAGTGTAGATCCCGTTCAAAAGTCATCTCGCTCGACACCGAGCGCACTGGGCGATCGGGACAAACTGGGCGTTCATCTAGCCCCCAAGCCAGTTCGTGCAAGCGCCCACCTGCCCGTCCAAGATGGGCCGTGAGCGTCGCCAGCGGCACGCTGCGTAATTCGGCAATGGTGGTGACACCCACGGCGAGGAGCTGACGGGCCGTTGCCGGGCCTACGCCGGGCAGTCGAGCCACCGGTAAGGGCGCCAGAAAATCTTCAATCTCGTGGGGCTGGACCACAAATAACCCGTTAGGTTTGCGCCAGTCAGAGGCGATTTTGGCCAGGAATTTATTGGGCGCCACGCCAGCCGAGGCGGTGAGTTGGGTGGCGGTGGCAATGTCGGCACGAATGGCGCGGGCCGTTTCTGTGGCCGTGGGAAAACCGCGCAAATTAGCCGTGACGTCGAGATAAGCCTCATCCAGCGACAGCGGCTCCACCAACGGCGTGTAGTGGCGAAAAATCTCACCTATTTCCGCCGACACTGCGCGATATTTCGCAAAATCAGGGGCAACGAATACCGCCCCCGGACACAGTCGTTCGGCCTGACCAATGGGCATGGCAGAACGCACGCCGTAGGCGCGGGCTTCGTAGGAGGCAGCACACACCACCCCGCGTTTAGCCTGCCAGCCCACCACCACCGGACGCCCGCGCAGCGCCGGGTCTTCGCGTTGCGCAACCGAGGCATAAAAAGCGTCCATGTCGATGTGGATAATTTTGCGCAACAACAGCCGAACTTCCGAATGGGCGCAGTCAGGGGCCCGAGACCTGTAGTGTGAACCACTTAGGGGCCATCGCGGGCGGCGGACGACGCACGGCCTTCACGTGCCGGGTGCTCTTTGGCGCGCTGATGCGCGGGGTAGGGGACACCCTTTTATAACGGCAGCGCCAGCTATTTTCGTTTGGCGCAGCGGGGTGGGCCGGGTACACGGGTCGGGTACCCGATGCGCTAGGTGCGGCGTACGGTGCCAATTCAGGGCGGTTCGGGCTGGTTGTGCGCCGGTAAAAGAGCTTGCGCACGGTCGGCTTTTCCATTGGCAGAGGCGCTGACCGGGATGCTCACGCAGGATTTAATGGTCGCCGGTAGTCTGCCCAATACCACT
>CAIPNE010000304.1 GCA_903866355.1 uncultured Gammaproteobacteria bacterium | reverse complement strand
GGTGTCGCTGTAATACTGGGACAGCAGTTCAGTGAACCAGTCCCATTCGCCACCTGATTTCTCGGTGGGCCAGCCGAGCGACCAGCCTTCGCGGCCCAGCCATGTGATCAGGTCGGCGCTGCCTTGGAGGCGTCCGTCTTCGTCTGTGGCAGGGTCCACGAGCGGGCCAACATCATTGCCGGACTCTGCGTTCTCGAGTTCTTCGAGCCGGTTGCGCATGCGGCGCTCGGTGATGGCTGCGGCGCGGTCGGCGTTGCCGGCTGCGATGGTGTCGACGGTGACCGGTGCGGCGTTGGATGGCTCCAACCCGAGTTGGCGCAGTGCGGCTTGTTCGGTGTAGTAGGTGCCGTCAATACTGTCCGGGATGACCATCCGTTGTCTGGTGATCGGAAGAAGTTCTTGCAAGTCATTCAGCGTGCTTTGCTTGATGACGATGTGCGGGACCATTTCCGGCTTGCCGTTCACCATCTCAGAGGTGAGCACGATGCTGACAGGTGAATTGACGTCGGTATATGCGATGCCGTTGTCGCCGAGAGTGATGCCCAGCAGCGTCAAGGCTAATTCTTTGGAGTGGCCTATTTGCCGGATGGGTGTGCCGTCAATGGCTCCTTCGCCGATCTTGATTCGACTTGCTCGTGATCCGAGAAGGTCTTCCCCGGCGGCAATTTGGAGATACAGCTCGACCAGTCGGAAGCTGTCGGCGGTGAGTTTTTTGGTTTTTCGGGCCTGGTAAAGCTCCCACTGCGATTCGATGGCCAAGAACGCATTGGCTAGCGCTGCTTGGTAAATTTTGCGGGCAATGGCATCCCTGGCTTCAGGGTAAGTGTTCCTTAGTCGATCATTGGCTTCACCGCGCTCCTGCTCCTGCAATGTCTCTTCGATGGCTTGGGCGCTGCGCTGGGCTGGTGATGGCAACGCGAGAGGGCGGGGGGCTTGTTGATTCGGTTGTTCACCGCCCATAATCAACGGCGGCAGCATGTTGGCTTCCATGCGGGCCTTGAGGCTGTCCCATGTCAGTCCGGCCATCTGGCGGACCAAAGACTGGCGCATGACGGCATCGGCGACTCCAGGCAGGGCGTGGTTGGCTGCGGCTTCCTGCTCGGTGAGCACGGCGTTCAGGAATGCCTGCCGCTGGGCTTCCTGCATCCATGCGGCCACCATGGCCTGTGCGGATTGCTGAGCGGATTTCCAAACGGTGGTGGACTCGCTGGCGGGTTCTTTATCCTCGGCGTTGGTCTTCGGTGTGAGGACGGGCAGTACCTGCACCATGGCGGCGGCTGAAAACTCGGCCTGTGAGCGCAGGATGAGGCCGCGCATGGCTCCTAGCACGGTGGCGCTGTGCAGATCGAGCTTGGCTACGAGGGCGGCGTACTGGTCTTTGCTGGCTGGCGTGCGGAAGTAGTTGCCCATCGCACGCAGTGCGCGGCGGATCATGCTGGTGCCGGTCTTGGCTGCGGGCTGGTTGGGCGCGAGGTTGAGTTGCGCCATGGCGCTGGCGGCGCGTGGGTCCATGAGCAGCATCAGCAGGTCACGAGTCAGGTCGGCCTTGTCGGTGCGCTTGGATTTCAGGAAGTCCGGCGCGGTCTGTTTGAGGGCGAGCACCTTGGCTTGCACTTCCGGTGTCATTAGTGCCCAAACTCGGCGCAGGCCTTCCGGCTTGAAGATGGCGTCAGTTTTCGCGAGTTGATCGAACACGGCTCCGCTTTCCAGCGCTTGCTGGGCGTGCATGACGGGGTCTTGCAGGAAGACTTTGCCGGCGATGCCGCGGCCATCGCTTGGACCTGACTGGAGCATGGCGTCACGCACGGCACGCAATTCAGCGACCTGCTGGTCGAGGCTGGCGGCCTGTGAGGCGGGCAATCCCTTGATCAGTTGGCGCAGGGTGTTGTACAGGTCGGCCAGCAGATCGCGGATCGACTGGATCAGGCCTGGGCTAACGTCCACGGCTTCCGTGATGTCGGATGGGTCGATCAGTCCTTGGCCGAGCATGCGCAGGAACTCGGAGTGCATCGCGTAGGCGGCTTCCGGGGTCCACGTCTTGGGCATCGTCTTGGATGCCTTTGGATTGGCGTTGTGGTAGGCGGTGTAGACGGTGCGCTGCAGTTTGACGGGCAGCGCGGCCCACTGGCCTGCCAGGCTGGCTTTGTTCCACTTGCCGGGCTGGGTGCTTTCGAGGTGTAATTGCGCGGCGTGCCAGGTTTCCTCGTTGATGGTTTGCGCGGCTCGACGGCGTGGGTCGCCCAGGTCGGACATTTGCGCCATCAGCTTTGGCAGATCGAGCAACAGGGTGACACGACCTTGCACTCTGGAGACGGCTGCTTGCTGT
>CAIPNE010000303.1 GCA_903866355.1 uncultured Gammaproteobacteria bacterium | reverse complement strand
GCCTCGTTCAAGAACTGGGCACGACTGGCCGGATCACGCCGCGAGCCCAACAGCAATTTAATTGCCACCTTGCGCTCTAAGTGCGGATCCCAAGCGAGAAAGACCCGACCATGGAAACCTCGACCCAGTTCGGAACGAAGTTCAAAGCGACCGAGTTGGGGAGGTTTTCGTTCTGTCATACGTGCTGTCTCTGCCGCTTTATGGTTGGCGCGTATCGCGCGATATATCGCCCGCGCAACGACCTAGCGCAACACCCGCATCAGCCCCTCTTGGGCTACGCTCACCACCAGCTCCCCCGCTTGGGTGTAAAAAGCACCCCGCGCCAAACCACGAGCACCCGCAGAAGCCACGCCTTCGCAATGATAAAGCAGCCATTCATCCACCCTAAACGGGCGATGAAACCACATGGCGTGGTCGAGGCTGGCGATCACTAAATTCTGATTGTCCAAGTTAAATCCGTGGTGACCCAGCAGCGTCCAGATCAGACCGTAGTCCGACAAATAGGCCAAAATTGCGCGATGCATGTCAGGCTCATCCGGCAGCGCCTCGGAGGTTTTAACCCAGCTGCGACGGATAGGATTACCCAGCGCATCTTTGGAACCATTGGCGCCATCGATTTGGCGCAAATCAAACGGCGCGGCGATGGTCATCATGCGCTGGTGCCTGGGTGACAGGTGCTCAAAGTTAGCCCAATCCCACTGCACCGGTGCCACGGATTCCGGCGGCGGTACATCGGGCATTTTCCCCTGATAGGCAATCCCCTCCTCTGAACGGTGGAACGACGCCTCCATGGTGAAAATGGGTTGCCCGTGCTGAATGGCGGTGACCCGTCGCGCCGAAAAACTGCGCCCATCGCGGCTGCGTTCTACGGTGTAGATGACCGGGTGGAAGGCGTCGGCTTCGCGCAGAAAATAGGCGTGCAGCGAATGTGCCGGGCGATCTTCTACGGTGAGCTGGGCGGCTTCTAGCGCCTCACCCAATACTTTTCCGCCATAAACGCGCTTGACCAGAGTGTCGCCCGTGGCGCCGCGAAACAGATTTTCTTCCAGTTTTTCGAGCCGTAGCCCGCTGACCAGTTGTTGTAAAGCTTGAGTCAAGCAGCGTGCCTCAGGTAAATGCGTAATCGGCGGTCGGGAAATGGCGGCCGCGAACTTCGCTCACATATCGTTCTACCGCCGCGTGAATGGATCCCGCACCCTCCATGTAATTTTTTGAGAAGCGCGTGCGCTTGCCCGGCGCGATATCGAGGACGTCGTAGAGCACTAAAATTTGTCCGTCCACTTCAGGGCCGGCGCCAATGCCGATCACCGGTACCCCAGCGTTGGCGGTAATGCGTGCCGCCAGCGCCAAGGGCACGCATTCCAGCAGCAGCATATCGGCACCCGCCTCTTCCAAATCGCGCGCATCGTTAACCATTTTTTCGGCCATGGCGTGTTCGCGGCCTTGCACCCGATAACTACCAATTTTATGGATCGCCTGCGGGGTCAGCCCGAGATGCGCGCAAACCGGGATGCCACATTCTGTGAGGCGCGTAACCATATCTAACTGCAACGCGCCCCACTCTAGCTTGACCATTTCAGCCCCGCCCTCTTTCATCAGGCGCGCCGCGTTGCGCAAACAGTCGTCGGCCGAGAAATAACTCATGAACGGCATGTCGGCCATGACCAGCGCACGGGCGCAACCACGGGCCACCAAACGGGTGTGGTAGATGATGTCGTCGACCGTCACAGGAATGGTGGTGCTAAGTCCCTGCACCACCATGCCCAGAGAATCTCCCACCAGAATGAAGTCGCAGCCAGCCTCATCCAACACCCGCGCGAAAGCGGCGTCGTAGGCGGTCAATGCG
>CAIPNE010000302.1 GCA_903866355.1 uncultured Gammaproteobacteria bacterium | reverse complement strand
TGCGCGCGGCGGTCGGCGTCGTCGTTGAACTTCCATAGATGAACGAGCTGGTTGAGCGTGCCGGTATCCGCTTGGAAATAGCCCACCAGTTTTTGGGCAAATCCGGCTCGCTCCAGAAGGGGGTAACCGATCTCGGTGTACAGCCGTACGGCCTCCGCCATTTTGCCGACCTGCAGGGAGTAGGTCCGCATTTCATACACAATCATGGGTTTTTTCCTTAGAGTTTTGAGGAGTGCGAATGGTGGCAGGTGCTCACGCAGCTGGCGCAGTCGCGAGCGCGGCAGGGCGCGCGTGCAATAAGCGGTAACGCTGGCCGTTAAGAGCGCCAGTTCGGGGTTCTCGTGGGCAGGGTTGGTGGTCTGCATGCGGGCAAGCTTAGTCCGTGGCCTGCGGATTCATCTAGCCGGGCTTATGCCGAGACCGGCCTCGCGCAGCAGAGCTACCCAAGGCCACGCGAGGGCCGGTGGTGATGGCCGGCATCCTCAGCAGTGGAAATTAACGACTGCCGCGCCGCTGCCGTAGCTAGGTCCGTAAGCCAATACTTGCGCGCCGCGGTAGTGGTCGCCCAACGCGCCCATGATCCAGGCCAGGTGTTTCATGCCCATGTCGGCGCGCGCCGCCGGCGCGTAGCCCGCGCAGAAAGTTTGCACGCGATCCGCGGGCCCCGTGCGCAGACAGTCCAGCAGCTCCCGGTTTAAACGATCATCCGTGGGGCTTGCGATGTGGTCGCTTGCCAGGTCGATTTCTTCGCGAAAAATAGTCCCCGATAAGCCGCCAATACCCACCACCGCGTAGCGTCGCCCCAGCCCCTCCGCAGCGCGTGCCGCCACGGCGCCCAATTGCTGGGTCGTTTGCCAATCGTGATACAGGTTATTAGAGGCGATCACCAAGCGCAGCTTGCCGTGGGGGTTCAGGAAATGATTAGCGACTAGCGTGCCGGTATCGATCGGAAAGCCATCGTAGTCGACGCCTTTGGAACGCACGCCCAAGCTTGCCGTGCCCTCGATGCACGCGGCCGCGAGCGTGGTATCGATGGCGATATCGAAGGGTAAATCTCCGTACTCGTACCAATTTTCGTCCACGTGCAGGCCCTGTACCCGCGCCCGGGTTTGCCAAAGTTCGTCGAGCACCGCCAGCCATTGCGTGGAATACACCAGCAGCACTTCGGGATTGGCTGCGGCCAGCAGCGCACCGGCGCTGTGATAGGCGTTAGCGAGGGGTGCCCACGGGGGATTGTCCGGCCGCAGCAGGTGTAAGGGGGAACCGGGAACAAGAACAGCAGCAACCAGTGGCATGGCATTTCGGCCTTAGTTAACGGCGTGAGAGGGGCGGGTGAGGTCCCATTCCATGACGGCATTGCCGGTCCCGATGACGGTGCCGTAGCCATGCAGTTCGCCGGGAATCTCGGGGTAGCCCATCGCGGAGAACATCCAGGTGAACGCGCCCGATTTCACTTCCGCAAATGCCTCTTGAATGAAACTTGGCAGCAGCTCAAACACTTCGTGGGTGCGGCCCTGACGGAGCAGCTCGATGATGCGCATATCCCATTGATAGCCGGCGTAGCTCTTGGGGTGTTCTTGTGACATATCCTCGGGGATAGCCGGCTCCTCGTGAAAATGCCAATGGCATAGCGTGTTCGAGGCGAGCAACACGGCTCGTCGGCCCGATTGCTCGATCGCGCGCCGAGTCGCTAGTCCGAGCAGCGCCATTTCTTCCAGGCCCGCTTCGGTGCTCAGGTAGTAAGGTGAGTTATTGGCCGACAGCCCCACGATGGGAATATCCCACTGCGGCCTAATCATGTGGAGGGTGGTAATGGTGCCGTAGTCGACCCGAAAATTTGGGTTGCGCATCATCTTGCCCACCAGTCCGAGTTCGCGAGCTTGCGCGCAGCAGGCTTCAGCGAGTTCCACATCGACTTCCAGCTCAAAGTTATAGCGAAAGAGATTGGGAAAGATGGGGTCCACCGACTTTCCGCGCAGCTGCGGCACGCCCAGAAAATGATGCCCCAGTTGGGTCACCCAATGCGGCGAGTGGACTAACAGCACATCGGGTTTCAAACGTTCAAGGCTTTTACGCGCGCGCTCGTAGGCCCAGCGCAACTGCTCCCAACCGCCCTGCGAACGGGCTTCGTTTTGCGGTGGGTTTTCCGCATACACGAGGTGCGGTGGGTGCGGCGCCAAAAAGCCGGCGATGATTTCACCTTTGGGCATCGGGGTATCCTTTAAACAGACGGGGATTGCGGCAGGTAGGCGGTGACTTTCATTTCGATGAGGATCAGAGGATGGGGCAACTGGTGGACCGCGACGGTCGTGCGGGTGGGGCCCGTGTGTGAGAAATACTCCCCGTAGGTCGCGTTATAGCCGCCAAAGTCATTCATGTTGACCAGAAAACTGGTGACATCCACGATGTCGTCTAGTCCCGCACCGGCTTCGGCCAAAATTGCGGCGATGTTTTCGATCACGGCGCGGGTTTGCGCGCAGATATCCAAGGTGGTGGTGCCCAGCGCATCGACCTGCGCGCCGGCAAAAGAATTGTCCGCCCGCCGCGCGCTGGTGCCCGACACAAAAATAAACGGCCCGGCGCGTTTGAAATAGGGATATTTGCCGCGCGGGGCGGGCTTTTCTGCTGGTGTGTTAGGGCTCACGCAAGGTTTCCGCTTTCAGGGGTATGCCGCATTTGAGCCTACGGATGACGCGCCGCAATCGTCAAGCGACGCTAACCCCCCGGGCCGAGTCCTTAACCTTTGGCGGGCAGCGGCGGCGCGGTGCCGCCGCCTCATCCCGTGCCGCCGTTACTGGCCAGCGGGTGGCAGGAGCTGGAAGCCAAATTGACCCTGCGCCAGTTGGCCGTCCGAGGCGATGCGCCAACGCACCACATAAGACCCCGCAGGCAGCACCATCGGTACCGCCACGGAGACTGTGTTGGTGTCCTTGGTGCTCGGCACGTGCCCTTCGACCACCGTCGCGCCGGCTTTATCCACCAGCGTAATGGTCGAAAGATTGGCGTCGGGCCGCACGAATTCGTCGAACCACAGGGTGATGGCACTCGGTGATTCACTCACCACACTCTGGATGGCCGGCGTAGATTTTGTGAGTCGCAACGCCGCACTGGCGGGGTTAGCCCAACACCAACTCAACAAGGCGAGGGCGCAGCTGGCGGCCCACGTCCGAGCACTCAGCGGGTGGCCTCCCGTGGCTCGGCCGCTGGGATGCGGGCGGCTGGGCGTTCCTTGTTGCGGCGCGCGGTCAAGGTGCTGGCGGATGCGCATGGCGTGCATCATGTGGCGGCTCCATTCAATTTGGGGTGATGCCTAATTCCCGCGTTGCACAGGCAAGCGCCATCGCAGGTGGCCTTTGTCCGGCAAAACGCGGGGGGGTTAGACAGCGGCTGAGCGTGGGTCTAGCGGTCTTCCGCCATGCGTAAGGCCACGCGCAAATGCTTGTACTTCCACTGGCCGTCCGTTTTCACATATTCATCGTCGTAGCGCAGCGCGAACCACTGTTTGGCGCCCGTTTGGCTGAAATTCCAAGGGCCCATGATGTACCAAACGCCCGTGGCGTGGTTGCCGTTGATCTCGATCAAGGGGTTCGTCATGTTGTGTTGTGAAAAACTGAACATGTTCTTAAAGTTAACGAACAAGGCGCGAATTTCCGCATGGCCGACGGCGGTGCCAAAGTCGGCGCTTTCCCAGATGCCATCTTCGGCAAACACACTCGCGATGTTATCGGGGTTGTGCATGTCATCGCAGATATGCGAATAGCGCACCTTGAGCTGCTTAATGGCTTCAATGTCTTCCAGCCGTGTCAGACGTCTTTCTAAATCGCTCATGTCCATCTTGGATTCCCCTTTGGTGATTTGTTGGTGCTTGTAGGGGCTGGGCGACGGCACTCGCCGCACCCCAATCCCGCAATGAAATGTACCGAGCCTGACGAAAATCTCAACTGGGAGCGCCGGCCCCAGCCCCGAACTGGCGATCTGGACCGAGCGTGCCGACTCGCGGTCGAGTAATGAGCGCTCGCGTGGGTCGTCACTGGTGTTAGGGTGACGGCAGGCAACTGTAGTGACCGATGTCCAACATGGCCGCGCCATAGGTCACTAAAAACGAATTGTTGTAATAGCAGGATCTTAAAAAATGACTTGGAAAAATACCTTGCAGCGCTATGGCACGCTCTCCATGGGGCTGCACTGGCTTATGTTGCTGTTGTTGATCGCGGTATACGCCAGTATCAATCTGCGCGAATTCTTCCCCAAAGGAAGCGACCTTCGCTTAGCGTTCAAAGCGGCGCACTTCATGTTGGGTCTGAGCGTTTTGGTGTTGGTCAGTCTGCGGCTCTACGCAAGGCTCAGCGCGCCCCGGCCCAGCATCATCCCGGTCTTGGCGCCATGGCAACAGCGCGGCTCGGCGCTGATGCATTTTGCGCTCTACGGGCTCATGTGTTGTATGCCGGTGTTGGGCTGGCTGCTGCTCAGTGCGGCGGGCAAACCGATTCCTTTTTTTGGTCTGGAGTTACCCGCACTCATTGCGAAAAACAAAGCGCTGGCGCACACCATCAAAGAGATCCACGAAACTCTGGGTACAGCGGGCTATTTTCTGATTGCCGCGCATGCCGCCGCCGGCTTGTATCACCACTACTTCAGACGTGATAACACACTCACGCGGCTACTGCCGCAGTAGGCTTAGGCCGTTCGCCGGACTAAAACCGACACCCCCTCGTTGGGGCCGGGTCATGCGCGTGACGAGCTACTCGCCGTGCTGGGCGCAAGGAGCGATTAGGGTCGGGTGAGGCGCCCTATGGCGGCGCCCACGAAACCACCAAAATAAAAAAAGGGGGGAGCATGACAACGTTAGCAAAGCAGACGCTTTTTGTAGGCGGGAAAGTGATCACCGTGGATGCGGCGTTCTCGCTGGCCCAAGCCGTATTAGTGGCGGGCGAGCGCATTTTGGCGGTGGGTACGGATGCCGAGGTGCGTGCGCTCGCGGCGCCAGACGCAGTGGTGGTGCCACTCAACGGGACCACGCTAATGCCGGGCTTCGTGGATACCCACGGGCACTTGGGCCTGTTTGGTTTGGACGAACTGAAGGTCTCCCTGACCGGTGCGACCTCCAAGGCGGATATTCTGGCGCGCATCGCTCAGCGCGTGCGCTTAGCAGCCCCCGGCGAATGGATCGTCACGATGCCCATCGGTGACCCGCCGTACTTTCTCAACGCACCGGCGTTGCAAGCACAGGGGCAGGTGCCGTTGCGCGCAGAACTCGATGCCATCGCGCCGCACAATCCGGTGTATATCCAAGCGCCGACCAATCGGGTGCCCAATTTTGCGGTGTTAAACAGCTTGGCGCTGCACGCGGCGGGGATCACCGCCACCACTCAAGTCTCCGCCCAATCGCGGGTAGAACTGGCTGCAGACGGCACGCCGACGGGCGTTCTCTCCGGCGCCCTCCAGCCGCTGTATAACGCGGACCCGCTGTATCAATTGGTGGAGCGCGTGGCGCCAGCGACCACTTACGATCACATACGGGATGGTATCGCCGCCCTGGCACCGCAATTTGCTGCCGGCGGTACCACCACGCTGTTGGAAGCGCATCTCACCGATCCAGCAGAACTACGTGCCTACGCCGAATTGCACGCAGCCAATCGCCTGCCGGTGCGCATTTTCTACACCTTTGAGATCGACTCACGCCAAACGCTCGACGAAATCGCGGCGTACTTACGCACCGTGCGGTTTGCTGCAGACGGGGGTTTTGGAACCCAACAACTCAAAGTCATTGGCGTGAGTATTGGTCTGGATGGGCCGTACTGGCCCGGTGCCGCGGCGCACGGGCAAGCTTATATGGGTCCGTTTGGGGAAATGGTGAATCCCGATCCGCTGGTGGCCTGGGAACATTACCGGGCCATTTTGGCGCTGGCGGCGGCGTTGGATTTTCGTATTCACGCCGAGGCTGCGGGGCGTGCATCCATCGCGATGGCGCTCAAAGCCTTCGCTGAAATTGACGCGCAAACACCTATCCGCGAGCAGCGTTATGTGATCGAGCACGTGGAGTTTCCCACGCTGGAACAAATCCAACTGTGCGCCCAGATGGGTGTTGCGCCGACCACCAGCACCAATTTTGTCTGGGGTAAAGGGGCGGAGGTTTACCAAGCACGACTGGGCCCGCAGTTGGCGGAGCGCGCCATTCCACTGCGCGATTGGTTGGATGCCGGTGTGCCGATTGCCCAAAGCACGGACTGGGGCCCGCGCTCAGCCTTGTTCACGTTGTGGCAGAGTTTGGCGCGCCACGCCGGGCTAACAGGCCAAGTGGTCGGCGAGAAACAGCAAATTACTCGCGAAGAAGCCATTCGCGCGTTCACTATCAACGGCGCTTGGGCGCTCAAAATGGAAGCTGAAATCGGCTCGATCGTCGTGGGAAAAAGGGCGGATCTGATCGTTCTGTCTGGTGACTTAATGGCCTGTGCGCAAGATGACATCAAGGATCTCCAGGTGGTTCTTACGATGCTGGACGGGCAGGTGGTCTATCGCGCGAGCTAAGATCTGGCGGGGCTAGTTCTTGGTTAACAATCTGAGGGGTGCCGGCCGGCCAGCCGGGAACAACGGCGGTTAGCGGTCAGTGCGCCTGCTCAACGCCTCGTTTGGCCGCCGCCGCGCGTCTAAGGCCAACCTTGCGCCAGATAATAAAAAATGGGTGGGCGCAGCGGGGACTCAAAGTTCTACCTTGAAGGAAGTGCAAAAGATTCCCTTCAAGGAAAAACCGTACGGGATTTAACCTGCCGTCTTTGCGGCACGCACGTCATCCTCGGCGCAACGAATGCGAGATCAAGCTGGGTACCTGATCCGTGCACGGATCAGGAGACCCTCGGGATTCTTCACGGCCAGTTTCCATCACTTGCCAGCCACCACACGGTGGTGATTAGCGAGAGTTAGCGCCGCTTGCGCGGCTTTGTCATCACGGCTTAACTCCAAGGAGGCGCCTTCATGCTATTCGGCACCATGCTTTATTCGACCGATAAAAATCGATGAATCCATGGGGTCAGACTCGATTGAAAATGGGAAAATCGATGGGATCAGACTCGATCGTCAACTGATCGCGCCAGCATTGCGATGCGCCATTTTTAGCCCGCCCGCCCACGGGTTGTCGGCAGGCGCCGTTCCTGCAACGGCGTTTTGGCCAGGCACTCACGCGGCCTGACGGCGTGCTCTGGCGAGCCCCAAGGCCGCGCCCGGCAGTACTGGCTGCTGCGTCTGTAAACGGTGGTTTTAAGACGACAGGTCAAATGGAGGCGTGCGTTTAAGTCCGGTGAATCGCGCACCGTGTCGCTGACAGTGCGCCGGCACGCAAAGTCGCGAGACTGGCCGATGGAGGGACTGGGTGGGTACACCGCCCCAGCGCAACCGCGTGATGGATTTTCGCTATGGGTTTCTGGCGGTCGGCGGTACGGCGCGCGGCCGGCGTTCAGCGGTGAAAAATGGTTAACGATATTTAAAAAAAAATTCAGGCACAGGAGTTTGGCCATGACCCAGCCCCACCGCCAACCCTTAGGGGTGGTGTTATCCAGCGTCACCGACACCACCGTGCGCGAAATAATCGAGCTAGCCGAGTTGGCGCAAGCGCAGGGTTTTTCCGCGGTGTTGGTCAACGAAGGCCGGGCGGATGCGTTGGCAGCCAGTTTGGCGATTGCGGGTGCCACCACGGATATTCAGGTGGGAACCAATATTGCTAACATTTATTTTCGGCATCCGTTTTTGTGTGCCGCTACGGCCCGCACCATCGCTGAAATCTCCGGCGGGCGTTTGCTGTTGGGGTTGGGTATGAGCCACCGTGGGTTGTTAGCAACCTTGGGTATCGAAATGGGCGACGGGCGCCAGACCTTGCGCGAGTACGTGGCGTACGTCAAAAAGGCGCTGGCGGGGCAGCTAACCCAAGGTTTGTTCAATCCACCGCCCACGGCCTATCCCGTGCCGGTGTACGTGGCAGGCAACACGGTGGAAAGTGCGCAAATTGCCGGGGCCCTTGGCGATGGGCTGATGCCGTTTTTATCGCCGCTTAGTTATCTGCCCAAGTTGCTCGCTGCCGCCCATGAAGCGGTCGCGCAGCGCGGCGGCGACCCTCGGAGCTTTGGTTGTTGTTTGAGTATCCCCACCTTCATTAGCGAGGATGAAGACGCCGCCCGCTCAGCTGCCCGCTACAATTTGGCGTTCTTTGCGCAGTTGCCAAACTACCGTCGGCAGTGGCGGCGCGCGGGTTACGGGGTGGCCATGGAGGCGGTTAAAGCTGCTTGGGAGTCGGGGGCGCGCCGTGCCGCCGCGCAGCAAATCCCTGATGAACTCGTGGCGGAGGTTTGTGTGTACGGCAGCGCGGCGCACGCGCGCGGCCAACTCGCGGCGTTTCGTGCGGCGGGTGCCGATCTTCCGGTGCTGGCGGTGAGCCCGGTTAATGAAGAGCGTTTTAGTGCCACGCGCAGCGCGTTGCTGGCCTTGGCACCCAAGGCTTAAGTGCGCTTAGGCGGCGTGCCAGCTGGCGATTTCCGCCTCGCTGGGGAAACGCCGCAGCGCGCGCTTAGAGAATCTCAGCGCGCCATCGACGGTCACCTCAAAAACGCCGCCCGCGCCGGGCACCAGCTCAATGTGCGTGACGCCGGCGGCGCGCAACTGGTCTCTCACACGGAGAGCCGTGGGCTCGTAGTTTCACTGCTGGCAGTATTCGATGCGTATTTTCATGGCGCTAGTCCTAGTAATGCTTGCGTGTTGGCCATGGTAGCGCGAAAAATGACCCCCCTGCGGATCCCTTTGAGAGGTTTATATGCGTTGTGAAGTTCTCGCTATCGGCACCGAGCTACTCCTCGGTCAGATTACCGATACCAACTCGAGTTGGATCGGTGAGCAGCTCGCGCTGGCGGGTATCGACTCGTTTTACCAAGTCAAAGTGGGCGATAACCACGCGCGCATCGTCGCCAGCATGCGCGCGGCATTGGCGCGCAGCGACGCGGTGATCTGCTGTGGCGGGCTAGGGCCAACTCAGGACGATATCACCCGCGCGGCCTTGGCCGAGGTGATGGGGGTCGGATTGGTCGCTGATGACGTGATCGGCGCGCGGATTCGTCAGATGTTTGAATCGCGTGGTCGCACCATGCCCGAGAACAATTTGCTCCAAGCCGAGGTGCCTCAGGGCGCGACCCCGATCCCCGAAATGCCGGGCACCGCACCCGGACTCATTTGCCCGGTGGGCGACAAAGTGCTCTACGCCGTGCCGGGCGTGCCCAGCGAAATGCGCGAAATGATGCTCGGCACCATCCTCCCCGATCTGCAACGCCGCGCCGGCGTGCGGGCGGTCATCAAGAGCCGTGTGCTCCGTACTTGGGGGCATTCGGAATCGGGTCTCGCCGAAATGCTGGCCGCCTATATGCTAGAACTGGATGCCAGCGGGCAGGCCACGCTGGCCTTTCAAGCGAGCGGCATGGAGGGGATTAAAGTCCGCATTACCGCCAAAGCCGCGCAGGTCGAAGCCGTCGATGAGATCATCGCGCGGGTTGAATCCGTGGTGCGGGCCATTCTCGGCAACTGCATTTTTGGTATTGACGAGCAAACCATGGAAAGCGCTATTTTGCAGGGACTCAAGCAACGGGGCTGGTCGCTCGCAGTGGCGGAAACCGCCACTGGTGGCTTGCTCAGCCTGCGATTGAGCACCAGCCCGATGGCCCCCGACACGTTTTTGGGTGGGCTGATGCTGGCTGATCCTGCAGCCCAGCAGCGCTTGTTGGGCGTGGCACCTGCCCCGTTTGCCAATGAGGACACCACCGCGGCACTTGCCGCTGCTGTACGCCACACGCTGGGTGCCGACGTGGGCTTGGCGACCACCGCCATCGACGCCGCCAGTGCGCGCCCGGGGATGCGCCCCGGCACGGTGTTTATTGGGATCGCCACGGCCGAGGGTGCGTTCGCGGAGCGTATTGCGCTACCCGGCGACCGCGAGCGTATTCGCGAATTCTCGGTCATCGGCAGCCTCAACCTGCTGCGCCACCGGCTGGCGCTAACCTAAGCGCGCGCCGCGGTGGTGGGTCATGTCTCGGGTCAACCCATCGCGCTGGCACGCGGCCCTTCAGCGGTATTACCCCCTAGCCTGAATCCCTCTACACGCATCCCTCGTTGGACAAGACTATGTCTCGACCACAGGCACGGGAGCAGTTACCCTCCATGCCTTCGCGCGATGCGCCACCACCACGAGGCGGTTTCCGCAGCCGTTTTCCGTTCACCCCGAATTAAAAGGTTTCCTCATGACGATTACCCGTGCCCTCGTTGGCCTGTTTTGCGCACTCGTTTTGACCGCTTGTGGTCAGCAGGAACCCGCCTCCACGGGCGGGGCGGCAGCACCGGCCTTAACCACTGTGACGGTTGCCGTGTCGCCCGCTTCACCGCCCATGCTCTTCGCGCAGGATGGCAAAACCATGGGCGCGGATCTCGAGATTTTCGAGGGCTACTGCAAGGCGCGTGGCTGTGAATTGAAGATCACCGCCTATGATTGGCAGGGGATGCTCGGTGCGGTGTCCAGCGGGCAAGCCGAGGTGGCGTTTTCCGGCATCTCGATCACCGCTAAGCGTAAAGAAGCGATGGATTTTTCCGCGCCGTATTACGACAACGCGTGGCACCTTGTGAGCCTCAAGGATAAAGACATTCAGATTACCGACTTGGCCGTGCTCAAAAAGTATTCCATCGGCTATCCACGCGGCATGGCTTACGCAGATTTGATCCAAAACGAACTGGAACCCAAAGGCTATTACACGCTAGCCCAAGTGAAGCTATACCCGACCTACAACGAAGTGGTCGCGGACCTGCGCAACGGCAATCTGGATCTCGCCTTCATTGAAGAGCCGGTGCTGGCCAACTTCATCGGCAAAGAAAAAATGCCGCTGGTGAGCCGCTATGTGTTCACAGGCCACGACCAATTAGGCTTTGCGTTCGCCAAAGGTTCGGCGCGGCGCGACGACTTCAACCAATATCTGGTTGAGCTGGGCCCCGAAAAACTCAAAGCCATTATCGATAAATGGATGAAGTGATCCCGGCATCTCCGCGGGCGTGAGTTTTTTCGACATTGTGCTGCGGCTGGCACACGGCTGCGGCTACACCCTGTTGGTCACGCTGGCCTGTAGTGCTACCGGGGTGAGTACCGGTTTACTGCTGGCCGGTCTGCGCCAATTGTCGGGGCCGCGAGTGGCGCTGTTGCTGGACGTCTATACCTATCTTTTCCGCGGCGTGCCGGTCTTGGTGTTGCTGTTTTTGGTTTACTTTGGGTTGCCCAGCTTGGGGCTCAAGGCACCGCCCTTGTTGGCGATGGTGCTGAGCCTCGGGCTCATTGCGGGGGCTTATCTGGGTGAGGTATTTCGCGGTGCGTTGGGCAGCGTGGATGCCGCAGAGACGCTGGCCGCACTGGCCATGGGCATGACGCGCCGCCAAGTGTTTACCGCTATCGAGTTGCCACAAATGCTGCGTTTCGCCGTGCCGGGGATGGTGAACGAATTCACCACCGTGCTGAAATATTCACCCTTTGCCTACACGGTGGGCCTGCCGGAAGTCACCCAAGAGGCGATGACGCTGGTGGCCACCACCCATCGTGGGATCGAAATCTACCTCGCGGTGGGGCTGATTTATTTCGGCATTTTTCGCTTGCTGCTGGCGCTTATTCGGTGGTTGGAACGGCGCTATCAGATCCCTGGCA
>CAIPNE010000301.1 GCA_903866355.1 uncultured Gammaproteobacteria bacterium | reverse complement strand
CTCTTCGATGCCGCCACTATCGAGCGCATGGCCGGGCATTTTCAGGTGCTGCTTGAAGCGATCGTGGCCAATCCCGAGCAACGCATCGCCGAGCTGCCGCTGCTCACCGCGCCTGAGCGCCACCAGCTGCTGGTGCAATGGAACGATACCGCCACCGACTATCCCCGCGATCGCTGCATCCACCAGCTTTTCGAGGAGCAAGTCGCGCGCACGCCCAACGCGGTGGCCGTGGTGTTCGAAGACCAGCAACTCACCTATGCCGAACTCAACGCACGTGCCAACCAGTTAGCCCATCACCTCATCGCGCTCGGGGTGGGACCCGAGGTGCTGGTGGGCATTTGTGTGGAACGCTCGCTCGAATTGATCATCGGCTTGCTCGGCATCCTCAAGGCGGGTGGCGCCTATGTGCCGCTGGACCCGAACTACCCGCCGGCGCGGCTGGCCTTCATGCTGGCGGACACCCAAGCGCCGGTGCTGCTCACGCAGCAGGTGTTATTAGCGCAATTGCCACCCGATTCGGGGCGCACCGTGTGCCTCGATCAAGACCGGGAAAATATCGCCGCACAACCTGACACCACGCCACCCTGCCGTGCCACTGCCGAGAACCTCGCCTACGTCATCTACACCTCGGGATCGACCGGGAGACCTAAGGGCGTAATGATCGAACAGCGCTCCCTAGTCAATCACATGGCGTGGATGCGCCACGCATTCCATTTTGACCACCGTGATTCCGTGCTGCAAAAGACGCCGATCAGCTTCGATGCGGCAACGTGGGAGTTTTTCCTGCCGATGCTGATTGGCGCCCGGTTGGTGATGGCGCCACCGGATGCCCACCGGGATCCGGCGCGGATCATCGGCGCGCTGCGCGCGTACGACGTGACAACTGTGCAGTTGGTGCCGTCGCTCTTTCGACTGTTGGTGCAGGAGTCCGAGCTCGCGGGTTGCCGAGCGCTCACTCGGGTGTTCTGCGGAGGTGAGGTTTTGCCGAGCCATGCTGCAAAGAGTTTTTTCGAGCGTTCCTCTGCGCACCTGCATAACTTATACGGGCCGACCGAGGCCTGTATCGACGCAGTTTCTTGGGAGTGCCAACGCAACGACGAACACGTGACGGTGCCCATCGGTCGACCAATTGCCAACACGCTGCTGTATATCTTGGATGGACAGGGACAGCCAACGCCGGTCGGCGTTGCAGGGGAATTGCATATTGGTGGCGATGGTCTGGCGCGTGGCTATCTCAACCGTCCGGAGCTGACCGCAGAAAAGTTCCGGCCCGACCCGTTCTCGGCGGTGCCGGGTGCGCGTCTTTACCGCACCGGCGATCGCGCGCGCTATCTGCCAGACGGTAACATTGAGTTCCTCGGCCGCCTCGATGACCAAGTCAAAATCCGTGGCTTCCGCATTGAACTGGGTGAGATCGAGACCGTGCTCGCCGAACACCCCGCGGTGCGCCAAGCCACGGTGCTGGCGCGCGAAGACACCCCGGGCGACCAGCGCCTAGTGGCCTACGTGGTGCCGGCCGTTGCGACATTGACCGACAGCGAGCCACTGCGCGCCTTCCTGCGCGAGCGCCTCCCCGACTACCTGCGGCCCGCCGCCTACGTGCTGCTCGCCGATCTGCCCCTCACCCCCAACGGCAAGCTCGACCGCAAGGCCTTGCCGGCGCCGCAGTATGGTCGCGAGGACTTGGGCAGCACATTTGTGCCACCGCGTAACTCGCTCGAAGCATTAATCGCCGAAGTCTGGGGTGAAGTGCTCCAAATCGAGCGCGTTGGCGTGCACGATAACTTCTTCGACTTGGGCGGCCACTCCCTGCTCGCAGCCCAAGTACTCGCGCGGCTCATCAAGCTCCTGAAGGTGGAACTGCCGCTGCGTGCTTTCTTTGAGAACCCTACCGTCTCGGCACTCGCCGCCGCAGCGCCGAGCGGGTTGGGCGCGGGTGAAGCCTCAGAGATCTCACGGCTCACACTGGCCTCTCGCCAGGGCAATCTGCCGCTCTCCTTTGCCCAGCAGCGGCTGTGGCTGCTCGACCAACTATTGCCCGACCAAGCCACCTACAACCTGCCCTCGGCGTGGCGCCTGCAAGGGCCCCTCGATATACCGGCATTAGAGCGCAGCCTGACTGCCTTGGTAGCCCGGCACGAAACACTCCGTACGCGCTTTATCCTGAGCGAAGGCGAGCCCGTACAGATCATTGAGCTGCCGCACGCGGTGGCACTCCCACTCACCGATTTGAGCGCGCTGACGCAGCCACAGCACGAGGCGAACCAGCGCGCCAACGCCCATGCACACGAGCCCTTCAATTTGGCCGCCGGCCCGCTGCTGCGCGCGCAACTGCTGCGTCTGGGCTTGGCGGAGCACCTGCTCTTGCTCAACGTCCATCACATTGCCTCCGACGGCTGGTCGAACGACATCTTTGAGCGCGAGCTGTCCGCGCTTTACACCGCCTTCGTCACCGGCCACCCGCCGCAGTTGCCGGCACTACCGATTCAATATGCCGATTACGCGGTGTGGCAACGCGAGTGGTTGCAGGGCGAAGTGCTCGCCCGCCAGCTCACCTACTGGCAGATCCAGCTCGCTAATCTGAGCACGCTGGAGTTGCCCACCGACCGGCCTCGCCCGCTGCTGGCCAGCCACCACGGCGGACACCTCGCGTGCGTGCTGCCCGCAGCCTTAACGGTGGCCCTCAAGGCACTCGCTCGCCGCGCCAACGCCACCCTCTTCATGACGCTGCTGGCGAGCTTCCAAGTGCTCTTGCATCGCTATAGCGGGCAGGACGACATCGCGGTAGGCAGCCCCATTGCCGGGCGTGGACGCACCGAGTTAGAGGGCCTCATCGGCTTCTTTGTGAACACTCTGGTGCTACGCACCGATCTCTCGGGTAACCCGCCGTTTCACGAGCTGCTGGCGCGCGTGCGCAAGCAGGCCCTGGGCGCCTACAGCCATCAGGACCTGCCCTTCGAGAAGCTCGTCGAGGCACTCGCCCCCGCCCGCGACCTGAGCCGCAATCCGCTCTTTCAAGTGCTGTTCGTGCTGCAGAACACCCCCGGTGCCGCGCTCGCGCTCGAGGGCCTCGCGGTGAGCCGCGTCCCGCTCGAAGGCCACAGCGCCAAGTTCGATCTCGCCTTGTCCCTGCAGGAATCGGCGGACGGTTTACAGGCCAGTTGGGAGTACGCGAGCGACCTCTTCGATGCCGCCACTATCGAGCGCATGGCCGGGCATTTTCAGGTGCTGCTGGAGGCGATCGTGGCCAATCCCGAGCAACGCATCGCCGAGCTGCCGCTGATCACCGCGCCTGAGCGCCACCAGCTGCTGGTGCAATGGAACGATACCGCCACTGACTACCCCAAAGATCGCTGCATCCACCAGCTTTTTGAGGAGCAAGTCGCGCGCACGCCCAACGCGGTGGCCGTGGTGTTCGAAGACCAGCAACTCACCTATGCCGAACTCAACGCACGTGCCAACCAGTTAGCCCATCACCTCATCGCGCTCGG
>CAIPNE010000300.1 GCA_903866355.1 uncultured Gammaproteobacteria bacterium | reverse complement strand
CGACACCGCTCGATGACTTCGATGCGGTCACTTGCGGTCTTTCATCGAGCGGGTTCGCGCGCACCAGCCCGATGATTTCATCACTCCAACGCACTCCCGCATCAGCGAATTGCTTACGTCTCAACAGAGACAGCCTACTGCGGGCACCCTTTCTACTATGACAACCACCGCCCATGACACACACCACCGACCCTCACGACACACTGTCACCCGCCTTGGTGGAGCGGGTGTTGGAGAAGCTTGGCTTGCGGGCGCGGCCGGCGCTCGATCTGGCGGGACTCAGCGCCCTGTACGCGCAGTGGTGCCTGCGGGTGCCATTCGACAACATCCGCAAATTGCTTCATCTGCGTAGCGGCAACTCAGGCCCACTGGCAGGTGACGATCCCACTGAATTCTTCGAGGCTTGGCTCGCCCACGGCACCGGCGGCACTTGCTGGCCTGGCAACGGCGCGCTGGACGCTCTGCTGTGCAATCTGGGTTTCGAGACCACGCGCGGCGTGGCCACCATGATGGCCTCGGCCGATCCGCCACCGGGACATGCCACCGTTGTTGTGCAGCTGGATGGGCGCCGCCACATGGTAGATGCCTCTATCCTGCACGGCGAACCGCTGCTCCTCGAGCAAACACCCACGGCCGTCGCGCACCCCGCATGGGGGGTCCAGTGCACCCTGCGCGACACGCGCTGGCATATTTTCTGGCGCCCGTTGCACCGGCCCGAAGGCTTCGATTGCCGCATCGAGTACCTAGGCGCCACGCGCGATGATTTCCGCCGTCGCCACGAGATGACGCGCCAGTGGAGTCCCTTCAACTACGCCGTCACGCTGCGCCAAAACCGCGCTGGTCAAGTGATCGGCACGGCGTTTGGCAAGCGCGTAGAAATTGGTGCCGATGGCAACATCCTGCAGCAGCCGCTGGCCCGCGCGGAGCAGCTGCGTCAGCTCATTGAGGAATTCGGCATCAGCGAGGAACTGGTGATGGCGCTGCCGGAAGACTCCCCCATCCCACCGCCGCCCGCGCGCTAATGCCGCCGCCCGCTTGGGCGAAGCGGGCGGTGCGCAAAGCGGCATAACGGGCCAATCGCTGCAAGACACGGCGCGCGTTGGTGGCCTCGCAGAATCGTCTCAATCAAGCTCACGAGAATGAGCGCGTGACCCGTCAAGGTAGGTTGGCTAAACCAACGGCCACCGCGCCGTGGCCGTGGCGCAACCACGCGCCCTACCCCGGTCTGATACCTCAGGCACCAATGACGTCCGGTGGTGGCAGTCCGTGGGCCGCACATTCGCGGCGATAGATTTTTAAAATTTTGGCGGCGTCGGTCACGCTCTCTACTTTGCCGTCGGCGTCGAGATTGAGATTCGCGCCCCGAATGGCAAACCATACGTCGGCCACTTCGTCGCCATCGGCCAGTGCATGCAAGGTATGAATGGACCCGGCTGGTTCAAACAGGTAAGACCCGGCCCGGTTGATTTCGGGATATTCGAGATAGCGCCACGCGCCGCTGAGGGTAAAGGCGTACACCTCGCCAGTGTGCCGATGCCGCTGCACCGTGAGGCCCGGCGCGAAGCGCGAACGCAGGACCCAAAGCCCGCTCTCTAGGTTGACTTGCAACAACTGGAAAGTAATGCCCTCGGCCAAAGGCATCCACGGCAGGTCATGAACGCCGCGATGGAGGGCTGCGGGTACGCCGGGCACGGCGGTGATAGGTGATGGCATTTAGATAATCCTCTTAACAAATATCTGCGCGCGGATTATCCAGCACCCGTACAGACCTGCAAGGTTGTTGTGCGCCCGGCCGGGGCCGGTTTTAGGGTGATGCAGAACAGGCGTAGCGGGCGGTCAGGACCTGTGCTACCGCCTTGGGTGCCGGTTGCGTCGCCAGTGCGGGCTGCTTGCGGAGTTCTGCCACCACGACTTTCGCAAGCGCAGCGCCGGTCAATCCGGGCGGTAGGCACCACGCCAGCGGCGCGGGCCCGGCTTTGCCGCACACCCCACAGGGCGCCACGTACCAGTCGCACATCGAGGCATCAACCCCGGAATAACCCGCCGCAAGCGCTGTTTCACACGTGTGGAGCAGTTCATCCGCACGCGGGGCGGCGTAGGCGTTCGCACTCAACAGCGCGCTGAGCGCCACGAGAACCAGTGCCAGCCACGCGTGGCGTGGCGTTTGGGGCAACACGAGTGTCATGCGCCGGCCTCAGTCAAACAGCGCGCGGTTGGGCGCGCGCTTCTCGACAAAGGCGGTCATGATTTCGCGCGCCGCGGGGGTCTCCAACAACGTCGAGAACTGGACAATTTCGGCCGCCACGCGGGCGGCCAAGGGTTCTTCCGCGCGCCGCAGCAGCGCTTTCGAGGCGCGCAGCGCGGCGCGTGGTTTAGCGGCTAGTTGAATCGCCGTGCGCCAGGCCCGCGGCAGTAACTCCTCGGCGCTCAAGACCTCGCCTACCAAGCCTATGGCACAGGCCGTGGCCACATCAAAAGATTCTCCCAGCAGCAACAGCTGGGCAGCTTTCTGATACCCAGCCAGACGCACCAACAGCAAGCTGGAAGCCGCCTCGGGGCACAGTCCTAAATTGACAAACGGCAGCGAGAATTTCGCCATTGGGGATGCGTAAACAAAATCACAGTGCAGCAGCAGCGTGGTGCCAATACCCACCGCGACCCCATCCACCGCGGCCACCAGCGGCAGCGTCGTGTGGGTCAACGCCTGAATGAGATTCTGCGCCGGGCGCGCGCCGCTGCCGGCCCCAGCTTCCAAAAAATCCTCTAGGTCATTGCCAGCGGAAAAAGCGCCAGGCACGCCACAAATCAACACCGAACGCACCGCGGGGTCGCCCTCGGCTGCGCGCAGCGCCTCGGCAAACCCTAAGTACATGGCGTTGGTCAGTGCATTCTTTTTGGCCGGGCGGTTCAGACGTATCGTCAACACTCCCTCGGCAATCGTGGTGTCTATGAATTCTGTCATGGAAGTT
>CAIPNE010000299.1 GCA_903866355.1 uncultured Gammaproteobacteria bacterium | reverse complement strand
GCAGCAAGCCGGCGGCCACCGTCGCGTTGTTGTATTTATCGATCAGGATAAAACCGCCCAACTCCTGATGGTTCTCGTAGGGCTCAAAAACGATCGCTTTGTCGGTGGTGAGAGTCACCACGCCGATGGCGTTGAGCTCCAGCGTTTTGGTCGCCACGTGTTCTAGGGTGTTAACGTTAATCTGATATTTCGGCTGCTGGACTTGCGCGGAGGCCCACTGGGTGCCGAGTTTCAGCCAGTACGCACGGCCTGGCAGCAGCGGTTCGTCGTTGAGCCAAACGAGCGTTGCTTCAAACTGATCGGCCACCTGCGGCGGATTATCGGCCGCCGCCAGGACATCGCCGCGTGAGCAATCCACTTCGTCGTGCAGAGTCAGGGTGATGGATTGGCCGGCCACGGCGAGGTCTAAATCCCCATCCATGGTGACAATTCTCGCCACGGTGGAGGTTTTCCCCGAGGGCAGCACACGCACCGCATCCCCAGGCCGCACCTGACCGCTCGCGATCAAGCCAGCAAACCCCCGGAAATCTAAATGCGGCCGGTTGACCCACTGCACCGACAGGCGGAACGGATCGCTTTGCGCGGCCGTGAGGTCGAGGGGCACCGTCTCCAAATGCGCCAGCAAGGGCATCCCCGTATACCAAGGCATTTGCGCTGATAACGTGGTGATGTTGTCGCCGAGAAAACCCGATAGCGGGATGGCCGTAAACGCGGCAATACCGATGGAATCGGCAAAGGCGCGATAGTCGGCCACGATGGCCTCAAAGCGCGCTTGCTCGTAGCCCACGAGGTCCATCTTATTGACCGCCAGTACCACGTTGCGGATGCCGATTAGCTTGACCAAATACCTGTGGCGGCGAGTCTGGGTTAGCACGCCCTTACGAGCGTCGTTGAGGCTCACCGCCAAATCTGCGGGCGAAGCGCCCGTGATCATATTGCGCGTGTATTGCTCGTGACCCGGCGTGTCGGCAACGATAAATTTTCGCTGGTCGGTGGCAAAATACCGATAAGCCACATCGATCGTGATCCCCTGCTCACGCTCGGCGGCGAGACCGTCAACCAGCAGCGCAAAATCGATCTGCTGGCCTTGCGTGCCCATGCGCTTGGAATCGGCTTCCAAGGTGGCGAGCTGGTCCTCAAAAATCATTTTGGAGTCGTAGAGCAACCGTCCGATGAGGGTGGACTTACCGTCGTCTACCGAACCACAGGTGATGAAGCGCAACAGCGACTTATGCTGGTGTTGCGCCAGATAAGCGTCGATGTTCTCGGCGATGAGGGCATCGGTTTGATAAGAAGATTCGCGGGTATTGTCGGTCATGGTCGGTGTGCTCTGGCGCGCAAGGGCTGCGCTCAGAAGTAACCCTCCTGCTTCTTTTTCTCCATGCTGGCGCTCTGATCATGGTCGATCGCGCGCCCCTGTCGCTCAGAGGTGGTGGTCAATAGCATCTCTTGGATCACTTCAGAAAGGGTCTGCGCCGTGCTTTCAATGGCCCCAGTGAGTGGGTAGCAGCCCAGGGTGCGAAAACGAATAGAACGCTCTACTGGGGTTTCACCCGGCGCAAACTGGAATCGCTCGTCATCGACCATCAGCAGCAGCCCGTCGCGCTTGACGGTGGGCCGCGGTGCCGAAAAATACAGCGGCACGATGGGGATGTTTTCGAGCTGGATGTACTGCCAGATATCCAACTCCGTCCAGTTGGAAATGGGGAACACTCGGATGCTCTCGCCCTGCGCCTTTTTAGCGTTGTATAAGCGCCAGAGTTCTGGGCGCTGCTGTTTGGGATCCCAGCGGTGATTGGCCGATCGGAACGAAAAAATACGCTCTTTGGCGCGGCTTTTCTCTTCATCGCGGCGAGCACCACCAAACGCCGCATCAAAACCATACAGGGTCAGGGCTTGCTTGAGGCCTTCGGTTTTCCATAGGTCGGTATGCAACGAGCCGTGATCAAAGGGGTTAATGCCACGCGCCAAGGCGTCTGGGTTTTGGTAGACCAAAAGCTCCATGCCGGCCACTTTCGCCATCTGGTCGCGCAGTTCGTACATCGCCCGAAACTTCCACGTGGTATCCACGTGCAACAGCGGAAAAGGCGGCGGTGCCGGGAAGAACGCTTTGCGTGCCAGCTGCAGCATCACGGCAGAATCCTTGCCGACCGAATACAGCATCACCGGGCGCTCGGCCTCGCCGACCACTTCGCGCAGAATGTGGATGCTCTCAGCTTCTAGCCGTTGGAGGTGGGTCAGAACACGCATAACAATTTGGCACCCGGGCAGTCGCCCTCTATCAAAGCTTGGACCGAAACGGCTGTAACTGTAGCGGTTTGTGCCGCCAGTTAACACCCGGCCACGCCCGGCCGAGCGTGGCTATAGCCGCGGCCGTCAGACCCTCCTAACGGGCGCTGTAGCGACCCGACGGCCGCGCCCCACCGCCGGCTAACCACGCCCCACGGCTGCGGCGTTAAGCGTTGATCAAGGCCTGCTGGCGCTGTCTGGGATCGGCAATCGCGCGCCGCTGATAAGGCGCTGTATCGATTTCTTCCAAGCTTAAATCACCCGCTAGCACCGCCTGTTCCCAGGCTTGCTGAGCCGGCTCCCGGGCCTGAAATTCCGGCATGACTTCTTCGGCGAACAGCTTAAGGCTGTCGCAGATAGCCGTGCGCGAAGTCTTACCCGCCTGATTGAGCAAGATAATTTGATCGATATGGCTCGCCTCAAATTCGTGTGGGCGCGCGCGCAGCGTGGCCGGGGAGCCGATCAGCGACGTGCCGTTATTTTTCCCGTCACCACTGACCGCCACCGCTCGTATTCGTCCCACAGCGACAGCGTGCCCGGCACGATGGCGTACGGCGTCTTCCCCCCCGCTTTTCGCGATAGCGCCGCTCAAAAGGGTGGAGTTCAGTGGTGCTAGAGCCTGCGCCAAGCCCTAGCTCCACGCGGCCATTGCTCAGCAAATCGAGCGTGGAGACACGCTCGGCCACCCGTGCCGGATGATTGGTCGTGAGTTGCACGATGCCGTGGCCGAGACGAATACGCCGGGTGCGCTGACTGGCTGCGGCCAAAAAAACTTCGGGTGCCGATGAATGCGAATACGCTTCCAAGAAGTGATGTTCTACTTCCCAGGCGTCGTCGTAGCCCAAAGCGTCGGCCAATTCGATTTGCGCCAGCAACTCATGCAACAGCCGATGTTCACTATCCGCCGTCCAGGGACGTGGTAACTGGTGTTCATAGAACAGGCCCAATTTCATCTTGTGCTGTCCCCTGCTGCGCGAAATTCAGGCAGCCAACAGGCTGCCCCCGAGCGTCTGCCTGGCGACTAATCCTCGCCGCACCCTCACCGCTTAACGCGCACCTCAGCACGCTCCAGCAAGCACCGCCCGGCCCTACATCAACGCGGCCAGTTGGGTCATAAACTGGCACTGCGCGCGCCGCGCGGTGGCTCTCGGTCAGCGTACTCGCGCCACCGGGCGCGGTCGAAGTGGCAAGCTAATTGAGCCCGCCCCAGCAGGGGACTACCATCGCTAGTTCATACAACAATACTCAAGGGGAATGCTGATGAGCGACGTCCATCACGGTCAATGTTTCTGCGGTGCGGTAAAGCTGGAAGTAACCGGCGCGCCAGCGGCCATGGGCTACTGCCACTGCGAATCCTGCCGCCACTGGTCGGCCGGCCCAGTGAATGCTTTTTCGCTGTGGCCACCCACCGCGGTGACGGTGACACAGGGGGCAGACGCTATCGGCACCTACAACAAAACGCCAGGCAGCTCGCGCAAGTGGTGCACGCAGTGCGGTGGTCATCTCATGACCGACCATCCGGGAATGGGCCTAGTGGATGTCTATGCGGCCATCCTCCCTACCCTGAAATTTACCCCAGGCCTGCACGTGTTTTATGGCGAAACCTGTCTGCGCATTAAAGACGGTCTGCCAAAACAACAGGATGTACCGGCAGAAATGGGCGGTTCCGGCACTTTATTGCCTGAATAAGGCTCGAAAATTCGTTAGGAGGACCCACGCTCGGCGCCTCGGCGCTGGGTGTGGGGCCGCTCCGCAATAGGCTGTGTTGAAGCCGATCGTCAGGATCCCAGCCCCTCCTAGAACCTGCGAAAGCATTGTGATTATCCCGCTGAGCGTCCAGCAT
>CAIPNE010000298.1 GCA_903866355.1 uncultured Gammaproteobacteria bacterium | reverse complement strand
TGGTCCACAGGACGTTGAGCTTGAACTGGAGAATGCTGAGCGCGTATTCCTGATCGCTGCGAGTTTGGAAATGTTCCAAGGAGATTTTCAAGCCGTGCTCAACATCGCGCCGCGCTTCGCTCAGGCGGGTGCGAAAATACCGATAGCCACCGGCGTCGATCCAAGGGTAGAGCGCGGGCCAGTTATCGAGGCGGCGTTGATGGATGGTCGGGGCGAAGAGTTCGGTTAGCGAGGAACAGGCGGCCTCCTCGAAGCTCGCCCGCCGCGCGAAATTCACATAGGCGTCTACCGCGAAACGCACCCCGGGTAGCACGCCTTCGCCACTTTCCAGATAGTCGCGCTCCAAGCCCACTGCGGCCCCGAGTTGGAGCCAAGCCTCAATGCCACCTTCGTCACCGGTGAGGCCGTCGTGATCGAGAATGCGTTGGATCCACAGCCGCCGGGCGTCTCGTTCGGTGCAGTTGGCCAACACGGCGGCGTCTTTCAACGGGATGCACTGTTGGTAGTAAAACCGGTTGGTTACCCACCCTTGCACCGCTACACGGCTCACCCCACGCTCGTTCATCTGGACGTGAAAGGGATGATGCAGATGGTAGTAGCGTTCTTTGGCGCGCAGGCGTTGCTCGAACTCGCTAGGCGTCCAGGAGGGTTCTTGCGTTGCGCGGCGGCGGATAGAGAATTCAGGCACGGGGTAGACGAGGGCCTCGGTCGGGGCTTAAAGCCCTGAGGACCCTTGCAGGTCCTCAGGGTGGTGCATCACGAAATCAACGGTTGTTGATGTACATCGTGACTTCGAAGCCGAAACGCACGTCATCAAACGACGGGGTCTGCCAAGCCATGGTGTGAACTCCTAGAATTTTTTTTATTGGTATCGCGCCGGTTGAGGCGCGACTTCCACGCTGACAGAATGAGCCGTCTGCGTTCAATTCGACGCAGCACCAAGCGTGCCATCCGTTGCGGCCGCCCAATCCTTGGCCAGCCTCTAAAAATCAGTGGCTTGGAATCGAATTTCACCACCATCGATGACCTTCCGCGCGATTGGTTCGCGATTTGGTTTATATGAAACATAGGAGTGGTTGTTTTGGACCATTTTGGTGGGCTTGTACAACCCCAGTCGATGATACGCGAAGCGATCGTCACCACCCTCGATGCCGACGGTGCGCCGCACCTGACGCCGCTGGGTTATCGGATGATCGGTGAGGACGTGCTGTTGGCGCCGTTTATTCCGTCGCGCACCCTCGACAATTTGCGGCGCTGTCCAGCCGCCGTGCTCAATTTTACGGATGACGTGCGCATTATTGCGGGCTGTTTGACCGGGCGCGGAGACTGGCCAACGCGCCCGGCGCTGCGCGGTCCGGTGCCGCGGTTGGCAGACGCTTTAGCGCATTGGGAACTGGCAGTGGTGTCGGTGATAGAGGATGCCGAAAGACCGCAGTTTCGCTGCGCCATCGTGGCCCGCGCCGTGCACGGGGAATTTACCGGTTTCAGTCGTGCGCAGTCGGCTGTGCTGGAGGCCGCTATTTTAGTCTCGCGTCTAGATAGGTTGGCGCCCGCCAAAGTGGCTCAGGAGCTGCGTTATCTGCAAGGTGCCATCGACAAAACAGCAGGCCCGCGTGAGCAATTGGCCTGGGATTGGTTATTGGCGGCAGTGCAGGCGCATGCGCAACAGCCATCCCACGCGGCGGACGCGCCATGACCGCACTACTCGCCAGCGTGCGTAATCTGGCCGAAGCACAAGTGGTCGCCGCCTGCGGTGTGCCGTGGATCGACCTCAAAGAACCCGCCGAAGGCGCTTTAGGCGCCGTTCCGCTCGGCGTCGTGCGGGACGTGGTGGGGCAATTTGGGGCAACGCATACGGTCAGCGCCACCATCGGCGACTGCTGGGATAACCCGGCTGACATCCCCGTACGGGTCGCTGTCATCGCACAGGCAGGCGTGGCGTACGCCAAGGTGGGACTCTACGGCCATGCCCCCACACCACAGATGCTCACGGCACTGGCATTGGCGGCCGGCTGTGGCTGCGGGGTGATTGCGGTGTGTTTTGCTGAAGCGCCGCCGAATCTTGCCGACCTGCGCCAACTGGCGTCTACCGGCATTGCGGGCGTGATGCTCGATACCGCGCGCAAGGACGGGCCGGGACTTGGCGCGCTGCTGGAGCCTGCGCGACTGCAAGAATTTGTGCAGGGCGTCGCAGGTCTTGGCCTGCTGTGCGGACTGGCTGGACGCTTGGCCAGTCGGGATGTGCCGACCTTGATGGCGCTGGGCCCGGACTATCTGGGTTTTCGCAGCGCGCTGTGTGCTCACGCGGAGCGGGTGGCCGGTGTGGATACTTTGAAAGTGCAGGCGCTGTGCCGTTTGTTTGCATCGTCTTTGAAGTGATACGTAATTTTTTTAAATCTTGGCAGAGGTGAGCGATGACAGAGCGGGAAAGAAAATCGGAACGGGTCTACGACGCCATCGAAACCAGCCAAAAGCTGGCTGAAATTTTGCCCCAATGGTCGTTTAAGGACGGTTGGATACGTCGCACGTATAAGACCTCGGGTTGGAAAGCCACCTTGATGGCCGTCAATACCATCGGCCATCTGGCCGAAGCCGCGTGGCATCACCCGGATCTCAATGTGTCTTATGCGTTTGTCACCGTGAAATTACAGAATCACGCCGCCAAGGGCATTACGGACAAAGATTTTGAGCTGGCGCGCAAAATTGAAGAAGTCCTGATGTGGCAGCCAGGTGCCGATGTTGCCAGCGCGCTCGAAGGCACGCCGGCGGATCCCCGTTTTAAGTACCTGAAATACGCTGCGCCCGCAGCGACCAAGCCCTTAACCAGCGCCGAGGACTAGGTCTCGCGTTGCCAGTGACCCGAACGACCGCCGGCTTTTTCTAGCAGGCAGACATCGCTGATCACCATGCCGCGGTCTACTGCTTTGCACATGTCGTAAATGGTGAGCAAGGCAATTTGTACCGCGCACAACGCTTCCATTTCAACGCCTGTTTGACCGTTGGTATCGACTTGCGCCTCGCAGCGCACGGCGGCCGGGGTGGTCTCGAGGGTGAGTCCGAGATCGACCGCGGTGAGCGCCAACGGATGGCACAGCGGGATGAGATCGGCGGTGCGTTTTGCCCCCATGATGCCGGCGATGCGGGCAATGCCCAGCACGTCGCCTTTTTTATGGGTGCCGGCGGCGATCATGGCCAAGGTGGCGGGGTCCATGAGAATCCGGCCAGCGGCGCGTGCGCGGCGGCGGGTGGTGGGCTTGTCGCCGACATCCACCATATGGGCATCGCCCTGCGCGTTGAAATGCGTGAACCCGTTCGACATGTCCTGTTTACCCCATGGGTGCGTGCGCTAGAATCGGCCGCACTCTACCTTAACGCGTCGCAGGTCGTCCTCGCCAGTGAGCTCAGTACCCGTGATCACCCTCAAACTTTTTGCCAGCCTCGCCGAAACCCACGGCTGGCGTGAACGCGAGCGCACCTGGGTGGCAGGGACTCGGGTCATCGACCTCTGGTGCGCTGAGACCGGGCAGTCCGGGCTGCCGGCGCGCGTGCTGTGCGCGCGCAATATGGACTATTGCCCGCCCGAAACCCCGGTGTTTCCGGGTGACGAAATCGCTTTTTTCCCGCCGGTCACGGGTGGTTCCCATGCCCGTTAGCGTGCGCGCCGCGCCCTTTGAGCCTTACGCGGAAGTGGCCTCGCACCAGCACGCGGTATTTGGTGCCAGTGGGCAGTTTGGCGCGACGGCGGTGTTTGTGGGCACGATGCGCGATTTCAACGAAGGCGATTCGGTGCAGGGCATGACGCTCGAACATTACCCAGGCATGACCGAGCGCCATCTGGAGACTATTTGTGCGACCGCGAGTGGTCAGTGGCCGCTGCTGGAAACCCTGGTGATCCACCGCGTCGGCGACATTTCTCCGGGGGAGGCAATCGTCCTGGTGGTGGTCTGGTCGGCGCATCGCCAAGCGGCCTTCGAAGCCTGCCGGGAGATCATGGAAGCACTCAAGTCGCAGGCACCGTTCTGGAAAAAAGAGCGTTTGGCGACGGGGACGCGCTGGGTTACCGGCAATACCGCGGGTTACCCCGCCAGTAAATCTTAAGCGACGCGAGGGCGCAGCAATGCACATCCGAGTGCTGGGTTCGGCCGCCGGCGGTGGCTACCCACAGTGGAACTGTAATCACCCCAATTCTCGGCGTGCGCGGGCTGGTGAGTCCGCCGCGGCGCAGCGCACGCAGTCGTCCATCGCGGTCAGCCAGGATGGTGTGCGCTGGCTGCTGTGCAATGCCTCACCTGACCTGCGGCAGCAGATCAACGACAACCCAGTCTTGCAACCGGCCGCCGCGGGGCCTTTGCGCGCCAGCCCACTGCAGGCGGTATTGTTGACCAACGCGGATGTCGACCACGTCACGGGCTTGCTCACCTTGCGCGAATCGCAGGCGTATACGCTCTACGCCACCCCCCGCGTGTTGGAGGTCTTGGCTGCGAATTCTATTTTTAACGTGCTCAATCCGGCGTTTGTGGCGCGCCAGCCCATGCTGCTCGACACCCCTTGGCAACCCTTAGCCGCTGATGGCTCAACGCTTGGTTTAACCATTACGGCTTTTGCGGTGCCGGGCAAGGTTGCGTTGTGGCTGGAAGATGCCAGCCGCCCGGTGGATATCGGCGCGGTCACCCAAGACACCATCGCCCTCGAGATCGGTGGGTTGGCGGGGGGGCGCAGTTTTTTTTATATTCCCGCCTGCGCCCGCATGACGCCGGAATTGGCGGCGCGCATCCGGGGGGCGGCGTTAGTGTTTTTTGATGGCACGCTGTGGCTGGACGACGAAATGATTCGCGCGGGCGTGGGCCTTAAAACGGGTCAGCGCATGGGCCATTTGAGTGTGGCGGGCGAGGGCGGCAGCATGGCCCTACTCCAAGACCTCAACATTGAGCGCAAGGTGTTTATCCATATCAATACCACCAACCCGATTTTGCTCGACGATAGTCCCGAGCGGGCGACGGTCAATCGCGCAGGTTGGGAAGTGGCCTATGACGGCATGCACCTCGTGCTGTGATAGCCGGCGGCGCTAGCGCATGAAGTCGAAGGGCTGCACGCAAACTTCGGTGTCGGCCTCAACCTGTGCGGTGTCCAGCGCCAGCACGATGAAACAGTTTGCGTTCGACATGGAGCTCAGAATTCCCGAACCCTGATCGCCCGTTGGCGTGACCCGCAATTGGCCCTGTGCGTCGTGCGCTAGAAATCCGCGCTGAAATTCCAACCGTCCGGGGCGTTTTTTAAGCGCCTTGGTAGTGCGCGCGGTCAACGTCCAAGCCGTGCGCGGCGTGGTGCCCATGAGTTTTTCGAGGGCGGGTTGGACAAACAAATAGAAAGTGACCATCACCGACACCGGATTTCCCGGCAGGCCAAAAAAGCTCGCCCGCCCGAGCCGACCGAAAGCCAGCGGCCGTCCGGGTTTCATGGCCACTTTCCAGAAACGCACTTCACCCAGTTCACCCAGCACCGCTTTGGTGTAATCCGCTTCGCCGACTGAAACGCCACCGCTGGTGATCACCACATCGGCCATCTCGGCGGCGCTGCTAAACGCCGCCGAGAGCGCGGCAGGATTGTCGCCTACCACGCCCAAATCGACGGCATCAACGCCCAGTTCAGCCAGCATGCCGAACAGCGTGTAGCGATTGCTGTCATAAATATCGCCGCGACCCAAGGGCTCACCCAGCGAGCGGAGTTCGTCCCCGGTGGAAAAAAACGCCACTCGCACGCGCCGTATCACCGTCACTTCGCCGATTCCCAAGGACGCAATGAGCCCTAAATCGGCGGGTGAGAGGCGTCGGCCGGCGGCTAATACCGTGCTGCCGACCGCCAGATCTTCGCCGGCCAAACGGACGTGCTGGCCGCGTCGATGGCGCGCATCAATGGTGACTTCACCAGCGCTCTCGCTCGCCTGCTCTTGCAGCACGATGGTGTCGGCACCCTCCGGGACCACTGCACCGGTCATGATGCGCACCGCCTCGCGCGCGCCTAGCGTGCCGTTAAATGGCTTGCCAGCGAGGGCGACACCGATGACGCGCAGTTGATTCAATCCCTGCGAGGGGATGTCACGGGCGTTGATCGCGTAGCCATCCATCGCCGAATTGGTGTGCGCCGGCACGCAGACGGGCGCGCTAATCGCGTGGCGTAGGACCCGCCCGAGTGCTGCCCGAAGATGGACCCGCTCGCTGTCCTGCAAGGGGGTAATGGCGGCGAGTAAACGTTGCAGTGCGACCTCGCAGCTGAGGGATTCGTGGTCGTAGTCATCCTCGCAGCTGGGCTGCAGGTTGCTGGGGGCTTCATTCAACGAGGCTGCTCCAAGGTTTGCGCGCGATGGCGTTGCCAGACAAATTCCGTGATGCTCGGGTAGTTATTGAGGTCAAAACACGGGATCTCCCGCGGCAGGATTAGCGCGCTATCGGTGGCGATTGCCAAGATGGAGGGGTCGTCTTTACACAGGAGATCACGACCCTGAGCGGGGCGGTGCACTTCCAGTTTAGGAAACTGCTCGTGGCGAAAACCTTCGACCAGAATGAGGTCTAGGTCGGGTGCCGCGAGGCGGGTGAGAAGTTCCCGTAGCGGTGGATCCCCGTCTTCCTCGCGCTCCGCCAGCAACGCCCAGCGCCGGCTGGAAGCCACCAGCACGCGCGCGGCACCCGCTTGGCGCAGTTCATAACTGTCTTTCCCCGGGCGGTCTAGGTCGAACTGATGATGGGCATGCTTGATAACACCCACCCGCAGACCACGCGCGCGCAGCGCGGGCAAGAGCTGGGTGAGCAGGGTGGTTTTGCCACTGCCGCTGTAACCCGCAATGCCGAGCACTCGCGCAAAGCGTTCTTGGTCTAGGCATTGCGCGGCGGCCACAAAATCTGCTTCGTGGTTGAGATTAGCAAACGCACTTTCTGGGTCGAAGTCGACAACTGCGAGACGTTGGGTGCGATACCACTGCGCCAAACGGCGGTCATCGCCCGCCATGAAGGCGTCTAGCGAGTGATGCAGACGGGTTCGCAACAGCGCAAACACGGGCTGGAGTTCACCCCCGGCCCGCGCGACGGCAATCTCGGCGTTTTGTTGCACCAGCGCTTGGTACAGACGGGCGACCAAATCGGTGGGTAGAAATGGGCTGTCGCAGGGAACGATTGCCAGCAGCGCGTGGGTGGCGCGCGCGAAGCCTGCTGCGATCCCGGCCAGCGGCCCCGGAAAATCGTGGCGGAGATCGCCGATGACGGGGTGGCCTAGGGCGGCGTAGGCCGCTTCGTTGCGATTGGCGTTGAGTAGGAGTTGGTCGACTTGTGGTGCAAAGCGCGTGACGACTCGTGCGCTCAGGCTTTTGTCGCCCAAGAGGATCAGACCTTTGTCGCGCCCGCCCAG
>CAIPNE010000297.1 GCA_903866355.1 uncultured Gammaproteobacteria bacterium | reverse complement strand
CCTGGCGGATGAAGCCGGCCAGCGGCGAGGACGCATCGCGCATTGGGATAGGCCTTAGGCTGGGCTGGCCGCGTGATAGAACTGCCAGATCCACATCAGGCCGATGACGTTTTGAACGGTAAACGCGGTGGCCCGCAACACCACCGCTGGCACGCTGCCCGAGGCGATGTGGACGACCGATTGCACCACCCGCGCGCCGAAGACCACCGCGGCCAGCCCGTTGGTGATGGCGGTTTGGTCGGTGCTAATCGCATACAGCAGCAGGCACGCCACGATGGCGAGATTCTCTACGGAGTTGCCGTGGGCACGGGTCACCCGCAGCCCAAAGTCGTCGAGGTCCGCACCGGTCGCGCTAAAAGTATTCAGCGCTTTGCCTTTCAGAGTGGCGGCGGTACGCACGCCGATCAGCGCAAGCGTTAGCAGGATAGACCAAGCAATAAAGCCCAACAGGGCACAGGAAGTTGCAGTCATCGTTCCCCCAATAAAGAGTATTTTGTAAGGTTGCGAGCCTTATGGCTGGCGCTCTAGAGCATAGGTGCGGCGCGGGCGCACGACCAGCCCTTCAGCGCCCTTCAGCCCATGGCAGGGGCGGTGGCCCAGGGTGCTGCGCGCTCTAACTGCCCGGCGAGCGCAAAAAGTTGGTCTTCGCGCCCCAGTGCGGCGATGAACTGCACGCCCAGCGGCAGCCCTTGGGTGGTGTGCGCCAGCGGTAGCGAAATGGCGGGCTGGCCGGTGATATTAAAGGGCACGGTCCACGCCATGTACGGGGCGGTGCCACGCAGTGGTCGCAGGGGATCGTCTGGCGTGGCGGCAAAGGCCCCAATGAGCGGCGGCGCGGGGCAGGTGGGTGTCATGAGCAGGTCATCGCCCTGCGTCCACCAAGCTTGGATCGTGCGGGCGCGCGCCTGCAAATAAACCTGCGCCCGGAGATAGTCGGTGGCGGTCAGCGCTTTGCCCATGCGGTAGAGGATTTCGGTGTGCGCCTCAAGGTCACCAGCGCGTGGCGCGTGGCCCAAGTCGGCGACCGCTTCATCGATGTCGTGCGCCACCCACGCAGCGACCACCCGCATAAAATGGTGTTCTGGCTCAGGCTCATCCAAGACCGCCGGATAGGAGATTCTTACCCGATGACCCAGTTGCTCGAGTCGCGTGATGGTGTGGGTAAGCGCCGCCTGAATCGCCGGCTCTAGCGGCCCGGCAACGCCGGGGACGCTCGCCATCACCCCAATGCGCAGCGGTGCAGGGTCCTCGCTGGCGTCTTGGAAATAGGGTCGCAGTGGGGCCGCGCTGCGGTAGGGATCGCCTGCCAAATGGCCTGCCGTACAGTCCAGCAGCGCCGCGCTGTCGCGCACGCTGCGGGAGAGTACATGGTCACTGGCGGTGCCCAGCCACACCTCACCGCGCCGGGGCGCGTGGGAGATTCTGCCGCGACTGGGCTTGAGCCCCACCAAACCACAATGCGCCGCCGGAATGCGCAAGGAACCGCCGCCATCGTTGCCATGGGCGGCGGCCACCATGCCGCTCGCGACCGCCGCGGCGGATCCGCCGCTGGAACCGCCCGGTGAGCGGCTAAGGTCCCAAGGATTGCGGGTAGGGCCATACGCCAGTGGTTCGGTGGTGGTGACCGTGCCGAACTCCGGGGTGTTCGTGCGACCCAATACCCGCAGGCCCGCCGCGCGGTAGCGGCCGGCGAGGTGGGTGTCGGCCGCAGCCCGGTGCGCAAGGCGTTGTAAAAAACGACTGCCGCAGTGGTAGGGATCACCAGCGGTGGTGCACATGAGGTCTTTCACCAAAAACGGCACCCCGGCGAACGGCGCTGCCTCTAGCGGTTGGGCAGCCTCGATCAGGGCTTGTTCAAAGCGCTGGTGAATCACCGCGTTTAACGCCGGGTTAAGCGCCTCGATGCGCGCAATCGCGGCGGCCACCAGTTCGCGCGGGCTGCACGCCCCAGCGCGGAGTGCGGCGGCTTGACCCACGGCATCGAGCGCTAAGATATCGGCGTGGTGCATGGGTGCATCATAGCGGCCCGCAGCGCCGCGCCGAAAGCTCGCTCTTTGGTGACAGGCTGTTTAGGATTGGCTCACCCAAGGGCCAGCCCGCAGCGCTGACCCGGACGGTGGCTGGAAAGCGTGCGCGGTGCACCCCAAGCACCCCTAGACCCGCGCTACGCCAGACACCATTTTTAACCCCTACACCCGGCGCGCGCCGCCCGGGGAGCTAAAGAAAAACTTCATGCCGAAATCTTCACCGCCCGATTTGGGCGTTTTCCTGCGGGCCGTGCATTTGGGCCTTGCCATTATGCTGGGTCTCGCCAGCCTGCCGTTTTTTGCGGCGGCGGTTTACGGCTGGTGGACTGCCGACCAGTTCAGCGGTTTTGCCAATTACGAACAACTCATGAACGCCACCGCGCGCGACGCCCTCATCAAAGGTGCTATCTGCGCGGCCGGCGCAATCTGGCTGCTGGTGTTGTGGCGAAGCCAGCACAACGCGCGGCGGCGCGGGTAAGTTTCACTTTCTCTAGTGCGTGGGGTTCGTCATGAAATATGTGAAGTTGGGGGCCACCGGCCTGCGCGTTTCACCGCTGTGTCTGGGCTGCATGACCTACGGCTCGCCCACTTGGCGGGATTGGGTGCTAGATGAAGCAGCCTCTTTGCCGTTCATCGGCCGTGCCCTCGAACTGGGCATTAATTTTTTTGATACCGCCGATATTTATTCTTTGGGCGAGAGCGAGCGGGTGTTGGGTGCTGCGCTCAAACATTTTGGGGTGGCGCGTGAACGCGTGGTGATTGCCACCAAAGTGCATAACCCCATGAGCGAGGATTGCAACGACCGTGGGTTGTCGCGCAAGCACAACCTGCACTCGATCGATGCCTCGCTGCGCCGGCTAGGCGTGGACTACATCGACCTCTACCAAATTCATCGCTACGACCCCTACACCCCTATTGAGGAGACCCTCGAGGCGCTTAACGATTTGGTGCGGATGGGGAAAGTGCTGTATCTGGGCGCGTCCAGCATGTTTGCTTGGCAGTTCGCGCGCCTGTTGGCGCTGGCCGAGCAACGCGGCTACAGCCGTTTTGTGTCGATGCAGAATCATTACAACGCGGTGTATCGCGAGGAAGAACGCGAAATGATTCCGCTGTGTCAGGCGGAAGGCATTGCCATCATTCCGTGGAGCCCGCTGGCGCGTGGTTTTCTCACCGGCAATCGCGTGGCTGCGGCACAGGGCGATACCCTGCGTTCGCGTAGCGACGATTTTGCCCATCGGATGTATTACCAGCCAGACGATTTCAAGGTGGTGGCGGCGGTGCAAGCTATCGCCACCGCACGCGGGGTGCCGAGTGCGCAAATTGCGCTGGCTTGGCTGCTGGCCCAACCGGGTGTCACCGCGCCGATTATTGGCGCCTCGAAACTCGCGCATCTGGAAGATGCGGTGGCGGCTTTGTCGCTCCAGCTCAACGCCGCCGAGCTGGACGCGCTGTCCGAACCCTATCGCCCGCATCCGGTGCTGGGCATCAAGGCCTGAGGGTGGGTGCCCGTGGGATCGCGTTGCGGGCAACCCCCGGCGCTCACGGACTGCTGCGCCGGGTGCAGGGTAGGGCCGCTTGATTAACGCGGTCCCCGCGCTAGGCACGCGTGATCCCACGCTGACCATGCCGGTGTTGTTGGTTGCGCTACGCGGCTTGACGCGCAGCGTCCCGCCCACCGATATCGCCGCCGCCGCGGACACCTACGTGGCCAATCTGCTCGCAACCCAAACCTACGCCGCCTTGGCCGAGTGTCCGGCGCTAGCCGGTTATCGCGCACTCCACGCCGAGCGCGGCAAGACCGGCCGGCAATACCTGCCCGCGCCCGAGAGTCTACTCAAGCGGTTGTTTACACGTGGCGAGTGGCGGCCCCTAGATCCGCTGGTAGATGCCTATACCTTGGTGTCGCTGCGCACGCTGGTGTCCATAGGCGCGCACGATTTGGCGCGTTTAAGCCTACCCATAAATCTCACCCCCACCGTTGGCGGCGAATCGCTGCTCGCCATCGGGGATACCACCGCGCAGCGTTTAGGGGCCAACGAGTATTGTTATCGCGATGCGCGGGGTCAGGTCTTGGGTCGCATGGAGTGCCGCCAAGCGCAGGCGACCCAAGTGCGCACGAGTACCCGCGATGTGTTGTTCATACTCCAAGGCCACGCGCAGTTAGGCGGCCCCGCCCTGCACGTCGCCGCCACCCAGTTGCTCGCGAGCATCTGCAGTTGGGTAGGGCCAGCCACGGGCGGTGTGAGCATGACGGCCTTGAATTAAGCCTCAGCGTAAACCTAAAAAATCTGCCAGTAGGTGGGCAAAGGAGGCTAGGTCGGGTGCACTTTGGTAGCTTGCTAGGGCGAGTGCACGGGTGGCGGATGGGATGTTCTAATGGGCCAGACGGCGCGCGTAGCAAACCCACAACGAGGCGGGGGAATAGGTTATGCCAGCGGGCACGGGCCGCAGATCGCGCCCGGTGAGCCGGCGGCAGAGCGGGATTCGTTTGGCGAGGTGGTGCGGGTGGGGCGCTTGCGCGCGGCCATCTGGGGGCTGAATTGGGCCATTTTGGAGGAGGCGCAGGCAGTTATTAAGCGTGACTTAACAGCTCAATTGATGAGGAGGATAAATCCATGAGTGCTGACTCGGCATCGCCAGCACCGGGCGGCCAGTTCCTCATTTACCAGACGCAAGACGGGACGCTGAAGATCGACGTGCGTTTTGAGAGCGAGACCGTTTGGCTCACCCAGCAGCACATGGCCGAGCTCTTTCAGACCACCAAGCAGAACGTAAGTCTACACATTCAAAACATTTACGAT
>CAIPNE010000296.1 GCA_903866355.1 uncultured Gammaproteobacteria bacterium | reverse complement strand
GCCCCACGCCAGAGATGGTGCCGGTAGTGCCCATCGCGCTGACGAAATGGGTGATGCGGCCATCGGTCTGCTGCCATAACTCAGGACCGGTGGTCTCGAAGTGACTGAGCGGGTTGTCGCCATTGGCGAACTGATCCAGCACCCTGCCCTTGCCGTCACGCGCCATCTGCTCGGCCAAGTCTCGGGCGTATTCCATGCCACCCGATCGCGGCGTGAGGATCAACTCGGCGCCATAGGCCTTCATGGTCTGGACCCGCTCGATCGACAAGTCCTCAGGCATGATCAGCACCATGTGATAACCACGTATAGCAGCGGCCATCGCCAACGCGATGCCGGTGTTGCCCGAGGTGGCTTCGATCAACGTGTCGCCGGGCGCAATGTCGCCGCGCTCCTCAGCGCGACGGATCATGCTGATCGCTGGTCTGTCCTTGACAGAACCTGCCGGGTTGTTGCCCTCGAGCTTGCCGAGGATCACATTGCCACGGGCAGCGCCTGCAGAACCAGGCAAGCGCTGCAGACGAACCAGCGGCGTACCGCCGATCACATCTTCGATGGTCTGGTACGCCGGGGCAGCAGGGGGAACAAGCTTCGAACTGGACTTGGGCAAATTGCACCTCCAGCCCCGATTGTGTCAGCCGCGGCTCAAGCCCGCTGTTGCCCTCATGACATAATCACTGTTCTACTTCGCGCCTCCCGGTGCGACCTGCCCTCGTGACGGAATCGGTAGACGTAGCGGATTCAAAATCCGCCGCCGCAAGGCGTGCCAGTTCGAGTCTGGCCGAGGGCACCACCTACAAAACGACGCTTAGCTGAAAAAGCTAATGCCGACAAGGCGTTACAAGCGTCCTAAAGAGCGACATCAAGACTTCACCCAGTCTTCATGTCGCTTTTTTATTTTTCGGTCGTTGCACAGTCGTTGCACAAAATATTTTTCGGCTATACACTGAAGTCTAGGCCAGCGCATCGCTGACTGCTAGCTAACTCATTGTCATGCCTGAGAAATCACCGTACACAATTCACATCTTGGAGGGCAAGGCAACGCTCTTCAAGCGACCCACTACACCCCAGTGGCATGTGCGATTCAAAGCTCACGGTAGGTGGGAGCGCATGTCCACCAAGCAAGAAGATCTCCCCAAAGCCACATCGGCTGCGGTGGACATCGTCATGAACGCATGGTTCCGCGAAAAGAACGACCTCCCCGCCATCAGCAAGAAGTTCAAGTCGGTGGCACGGCTCGCGATTGAACGCATCAACGGCTTGCAGAAGGCAGGACAAGGCAAGGCGACCTACAAGACCTATGTCCAGGCGCTCAACAACTACTTGATCCCATTTCTGGGCAACCACAATGTTGATCGCATTGATGCCCCAGTGCTCAACGAGTTCTCCACTTGGCGCATCAACGCCATGAAGCGCACACCCAGCGCCAGCGTCTTGAACAACCACAATTCGGCGCTCAATCGCGTCTTTGAGGAGGCCCTGATCAGGGGCTATATGACCAAACTCCAAATGCCCTATCTCAGAAACGACGGCGTCAAGACCGAGAAACGCCCAACCATCACGGTTGAAGAGTACGCCGTCATCCATCGCAGACTCAGGCCTTGGGTCGCCAAAGCACGCAAAGGCAACGAGTCACGCATGCGGCAGATCTTGCGTGACTACATCTTGATTCTGGCGAACACAGGCATCCGACCAGGCACTGAAGCCATGAACTTGAAGTGGCACTCGGTGTACTTCTTTGAAAAAGACGGCGAAAGATATCTGGCACTGAAGGTCAAGGGAAAGACAGGCGAACGAGAGGTCACAGCAAGGCATGGCGCAATTCGCTGGTTTGACCGCCTGCGCTCCATGAACCCAGAATGGGCATCGCTGTCGTTTGAAGAATTTCTCAAGAAAGAAATTGACGCCTATGTCTTTCGCGTTGACGACAAAGACATGACAACGGCTTTCGGCAAGATGTTCTCTCGTTTTCTTGAAGGCGCAGAACTGCTGATTGACAAGTCAACTGGTAAGCACAGGACACTTTATAGCCTACGCCATTTGTATGCTGTCTTTGCGTTGACCTATAACCGCATGAGCGTTTACACACTGGCTAAGCATATGGGAACTAGCGTTGCAATGATTGAACAACACTATGGTCAAGTGCTCCTACGCGATAACGCAGCCCAGATCGCAGGACATCATCGTGAACTGGTCACTGAACAACG
>CAIPNE010000295.1 GCA_903866355.1 uncultured Gammaproteobacteria bacterium | reverse complement strand
TACTCGGCGCTATCGGGATCCGAACCCACCCAGTGGATAACGGCACCCGGCGGGGCGAGCGCCACCACCGCCGGGTCATCGGCGTTGAGCACCAACTGCTTGGCGCCGAGGAGAATCCGGGCCTTGGCTGCGCAATAGGCCGCAAAGCTGCCGTGGCGATCGAGATGGTCGGCCGAGAGATTGAGCAGGCAAGCCACTTCAAGGCCCAGCGAACCGGACAACTCGAGCTGAAAACTAGACAACTCCAGCAGGTAATAATCAGGAATGGCCTGGCTGAGAAAATCCAATGCGGGGGTGCCTAAATTACCCCCCGCCTGCACTGTGGAGCCCGCGGCTTCGAGCATTCGCCAAACCAAAGTCGTGACCGTGCTCTTGCCGTTGGAGCCGGTAATGCCCAGCACGGGCGCGCCGGCGGCCTGCCGAAAAAGCTCAACATCGCCCACCAGAACAGCCCCAGCGGCAACCGCTGCGAGGAGTGCTGGATGGTCTAGGGGTACGCCGGGACTAACCGCGACGTTGGCAAAACCCGCAAGGCTGGCGGCCGGTAAAGTGCCGCAACGGCATTCAATAGAAGTTGACATGGCCATCACGGCCGCACGTGCCGGTGGGTCGGCGCGGGTGTCCAGACACAACAATTTGGCCACGCGCGGCGCCAGATAGCGCGCTAGCGACAAGCCGGTAGCACCCAAGCCGAACACGGCCCAACGTTGGCCAGCAAAGCGCTCGGCAGACAGCTGCTGGGTGGCTTGAGTGGTCATCGGAGTTTCAGCGTCGCAAGGCCGGTGAGTACAAGGACCACGGTAATGATCCAGAAACGCACGATCACCCGTGGCTCCGGCCAGCCCTTGAGTTCGAAATGATGATGCAGGGGTGCCATCCGAAAAATTCGGCGACCGGTGAGCTTAAAAGAAGCCACCTGCAGAATGACCGAAACCGTCTCCATAACGAACACGCCACCCATCACAAACAAGACCAGTTCTTGGCGCACGACTACGGCCACAATCCCCAACGCAGCACCCAACGCGAGGGCACCGATGTCGCCCATAAAAATTTGGGCGGGATAGGTGTTGAACCACAAGAAGCCAAGCCCTGCGCCCACCATCGCGCCACAAAAAATACACATTTCACCGGCCCCGGCGACATAGGGCACGCCCAGATAGTGTGAGAACTTCACGTTACCCGTGGCGTACGCAAAAACCACCAAGGCACCGGCCACGAGGACCGTGGGCAGAATGGCAAGCCCATCGAGGCCGTCGGTCAGGTTGACCGCGTTACTGGTGCCCACGATGACGAGATAGGTTGTGGCGAGGTAGAACAAACCCAAATCGATGGCGATGCCTTTAAAAAACGGCACGATGAGCTGCGTTTCTGCGGGGCTGATAGCAGCGCGGTAAAGCGTGCCCGCCGCGAGCAACGCAACCACCGACTGCCAGAAGTATTTCTGTTTGGCGGCCAGACCTTTGGGTGTTTTGCGGGAGATCTTAAGGTAGTCATCGACCCAACCAATGACGCCAAAACACAGGGTGGTGATCAACACCGGCCACACAAAGCGGTTTGCCAGGTTGCTCCACAGCAGCGTGCTAATGGTGATCGAAATGAGGATCAGCAAGCCACCCATGGTGGGCGTGCCCGCCTTCGAAAAATGCGATTTGGGGCCATCGTCACGAACCTGTTGGCCGATTTGGCGGCCCACGAAATGCCGAATCATGACGGGCCCCACCAACAGGGCGATAAACAAAGCCGTGAGCGCAGCCAAAATGGTGCGCAAGGTCAGATACTGGAACACGCGGAAACCCGACTGGTACTGCGCCAAATATTCCGCCAGCCACATCAGCATAGCGACACCTTCGGCGCTGCCAGCAAGCCGGCGACGAGTAGATCGATCTGCATTGAGCGAGAACCTTTAGCCAAGAGAGTGACCCCGGCGGTGTCCAGACAGCGCAAGACCTCCAGCGCTGCTTCACGCGTCGCAAAGGCTTGCGCGCCGCGACCAAAAGCGGCCGCCGCCAAGGCAGCCAGCGGCCCAACGCTAAATAGTCGCTCAACGCCGGCAGCGCGTGCAGACTCCCCAGCCAGACGGTGCGCAGCCTCGCTGCCGGCACCCAATTCGCCCATATCACCCAACACCATCCAGCGCGGCGCAGGCTGATCAGCCAGCAGTGCGAGGGCGGCGGCGAGCGAGGCGGGATTGGCGTTGTAGGTATCGTCGATGATCGTCAGCCCCGCGTCGCCGTAGCGCACGGTGAGCCGGCCTTTCACGGCCGAGACCGACTCCAAGCCCTGCACAATGATCGCCAGTGGCACGTCGAGGCCCAACCCCACGGCGGCGGCAGCGAGCGCATTGCGCACGTTGTGCGGACCATCCAAAGGTAGATGCACCGGCACGGCGCTACCCTGGATGCGGAGCGTGAAATAAGTGCCCGTACCCAACGCAGCAGGGGTTAAGTCACACGCGGAGACTTGTGCCGCGTGGTCAAGGCCAAAGGTCACGACACGGGCCGCACCTGCAACCGCCCGCCAGTACTCGTAGTACGCGTCGTCCCGATTCAGCACCGCCGTGCCCGCCGCCCCGAGTTGGGCATAAACCTGCCCTTTGGCACGTGCCACCCCGTCAATATCGCCAAAGCCGGCAAGGTGCGCTGGCCCGCACATGGTGACCAAGGCTAACGTGGGTTCGGCGATGGCGACCAAGTCTCGGATGTCGTCGGGGCGATTGGCACCCATTTCTAACACCGCGTAGCGGTGTTCGGGGGCGAGTTGGAATAGCGTGAGCGGCACGCCGATGTCGTTATTGAGATTACCCTGCGTGGCTAACGTAGCACCCTGCTGGTGCAGGATGCTGGCGATCATTTCCTTAGTGGTGGTTTTGCCGTTGCTGCCCGTCACCGCGACCACCGGCAGGCTATGCGCGCGCCGCCAAGCCCGGGCCAGATCCCCTAAGGCGAGGCGGGTATCGGCAACCATAATCTGTGGACCAGCCGTGACGCACTCGCGTGACAGCAGCACCCCAGCGGCGGCGCTCGTCGCATCCAAGTAATCATGGGCATCAAAATGGTCACCCTCGAGTGCCACAAATAATTCGTCCGCGGCGAGGGTGCGAGTGTCTGTGCTGATGCCTCGGTAACGCACCGCGGCACCGCGCAACTGCCCGTTAGTGTGTTGCGCAACTTGTGCCAAAGTGCCGTTAATCATGGGTGCGCTCCGCCAACAAGCGGCGAGCTAACCCAGCGTCATCGAAGGGCCGTACGCATTGCCCCAGCGTCTGGGTGGACTCATGGCCTTTGCCGGCAATCAACACCACGTCGTGCGATTGCGCCGACAAAATAGCCTGCGCAATCGCGCTGGCCCGGTCGGGCACAAACAACGCCTTCGCCGGCTGACGCATGCCCGCGCGAATGTGTTCCGCAATGGTCTGCGGGTCTTCGCTGCGGGGATTGTCGTTGGTCAGAATGGTGTGGTCGGCGAGAGACTCGGCCAGCGCACCCATGGGTCCACGTTTGCTGTGATCCCGATCTCCGCCGCAACCGAAAACGCAAATAAGCCGAGCCGTGCCCGGCAGTCTGAGGGCACGCAAGACGCGCTCAAGACTATCCGGTGAGTGGGCATAGTCCACATAAACGAGGGGACTGCCAGGCGGGCCTGCGATTAATTCCATCCGCCCGCGAATGGGACCGGCCTGTGAAAGTGCCGCCGCGGCTTCGGTGCCGGAACTCCCGGCGACCATGAGAACGGCCAGGGCCGCGAGCAGATTTTGGGCGTTAAAGTCGCCTATCAATGGGCTGGTGAGGGTGACCTCGCCTTGCCAAGTGCGTACCCGCAGCACGAGACCCGCACGCGCCGTGCGCACTTCTAAGGCGTGGATGTCCGCCGCGGGCCCCTGTGGGTCGATACTATAAGTGTATAGCCGCGCATCAGGATTCACCGCCGCACGGACTTTATCCGTGTAGGGATCATCGCGGTTGAGAATCGCCACCCGCAAACCTAGGTGTCTGAATAAACGCTGCTTCGCGAGGCCATAGGCTGCCAGCGTGCCATGGTAGTCCAGATGATCATGGCCCAAGCCCGTGAACACCGCGATGTCGATAGCCAAATGATCCACACGGCCCTGACTCAGCGCATGCGAAGAAGCTTCCAAGGCGACATGACGCGTGCCAGTCGCGGCGAGCTGCGCCAAATTGCGTTGTAAGGTGACCGGATCCGGGGTGGTATTAGGTCCTGCTTCCAGCGCGTCGAGCGCGCCATAACCCAAGGTGCCGAAGTAACCGCTGTGACCATGCAGCGTGCGAAATGCTTGCGCGCACAGATGTGCGACCGTGGTCTTACCGTTGGTGCCCGTAACCGCCACGAGTGTCATGTCGTGCGCAGGAAATTGATAAAAACGGCTGGCAATTAGCCCCACGCGGGTGCGCAAGTTTTGCACCCCCACGACCGGGATGCTGAGTTGCGGCAATAGATCCGCTGACTCCATCAACACCGCACAGGCACCCGCAGCCTCCGCCTCGCGCACATAGCGCGCGCCGTCTTCATGGGTCCCGGTATAAGCCAGAAAACAATCGCCGGGTCTGAGCAAACGACTGTCGATAGCCAAGCCAGCCACCGCACAATCGGCACCCACAGGCAGCACAGCCAAGTCTTGAAGCAAAGTCGATAGGTGCATGGCCGGCAGGTCGAGAGCAGCCATCATGGTGTTTTAATCGCGACGGGCCAGACCGGCGAACGGGTCCCATCACTGCCTTCGGCGAGTGCGCGGTCCGGCGTGAGATTGAACAGCCGCGCCGCTTCATGCATGACGCTGGCAAAGACGGGAGCCGCCACTAGTCCACCGTAATATTCGGTGCTCTGAGGGTCGTCGATCACCACGACACCAATCAGCCGGGGAGCGCTGGCGGGGAAAAATCCGGCAAAAATGGAGCGATAGCTTTTTTCGGTATAGCCACTGTCGTTATTCTTTTTGACGGTGCCGGTCTTACCCGCCACCAGATACCCCTCCACCGCGGCCGCCTTGGCCGTACCACCTACCTCGGTGACGGCTTGGAGCATTTCCCGTACCGCCAGTGCGGTGGCTTCGGGCATGACCCGCTCGCCGGGCACCGGATGGTCTTGCTTGAGGATTGTGACGGGCCGCAGCAGGCCAGCACTGGCGAAAACGCCGTAGGCACGTGCGAGCTCGATGGCGGTGATGTTGGTGAAATAGCCGTACGACAGGCTGACCACATCCGTACCGCGCCAGTTCCGATAAGGCTCCAAGCGGCCGGAAATCTCACCGGGGAATTCTATTCCGCTCAGCTGGCCGAAGCCGGCCCGGTTGAGCACATTCCAAAACTGTTCGGGCTCGATCGCTAAAGCGATTTTGGTCACGCCGACGTTGCTGGATTTCTGAAGAATACTCGCCACGCTCAGCATCCCGTTGGGATGCACGTCCTTCACGTAGTGCCCCCGAAAACTATCTGCTTGGCAATTGATCATCGTGGTTGGCTTGAACAAACCAGATTCCAAACCTGCGGCCACCGTGAAGGGCTTGATGGTAGAACCGGGCTCGAAAAGATCGGTCACCGTGCGGTTACGGAAATTCTCGCCCCGGAACTGACCCCGATTGTTGGGGTTGTACGAGGGCTGATTGACCATGGCGAGAACCTCGCCCGTGTGTGCATCCAGAATGACCATCAAGCCACCTGCGGCATTGCGCTGGGTCACGGCCTTCTTTAATTCTCGGTAGGCAAAGTACTGTAGTCGTCGGTCAATACTCAGTGCCAAATCCTGACCCGGCGCTACCGGGCGCACGCGTTCCACATGTTCCACCACCCGTCCCAGGCGGTCCTGAACAACGCGATCAAGCCCAGGCGTGCCGCGGAGCTTGGCATCGAATGCCAGCTCGATGCCTTCCTGTCCACGATCGTCAACATTGGTAAAGCCCAGCATATTGGCAGCCACTTCGCCGGCCGGGTAATAACGTCGGTATTCGTTAGTAAGATTGACACCAGGGATCGCAGCGGCGGTCACGGCACTCGCAATATCCGGGCTGATTTGGCGACGCAGATAGACGAATGTTTTGGGCGTGCGTGGCTGTAGCCGCATAGCCAGATCAGCCTTTGGCAGATCCAGAATTTTCGCCAGTTCTGCCCAGCGATCTTTGTGCTCGAGCAGTATCTTCGGATTCGCCCAGACCGAATTTACTGGCGTGCTGATAGCCATCGGCTCGCCGTTACGGTCCGTGATCATGCCGCGGTGGGCTTCCGTTGCGATGACCCGCAAAGAACGCGCGTCGCCATGAGATTGCAGAAAATCGCGCTTGGTTAGCTGCAGATTGACCGCATGCCTGATTAACACCAACGCGACCAGCAGAAAGCCAAGCATCACACTGGCGCGACGGCCCGGCAACCGTCCAGCCAACATCGTGCGTAGGCGGCGTGGCGCGTTCAGGGTCGCACCCGCATCACTTCTGCGGGAGTGGGCACGGTCATCGCGAGTTTCTCGCGGGCAATCGCTTCAACCCGCGCGTGCGATCCCCAGGTCCCTTGTTCGAGCAGCAACTGGCCCCACTCGCGATCGAGCGCATCGCGGTGCTTGCGCAACCCTTGCAGTTCCATGAAGTAGGCTTTGTTCTCATAACGCAGCAACACCAACGCCAGCGCGCTGGCGAAAATCAGGCAGGCCAAAACACCGAGGGTGAGGGTGGTTTTCATGACGCGCGCTCCAACACCCGTAACCGAGCGCTGCGCGCACGCGGATTCTCGCGAGCTTCCTCGGGTGAGGGGTAGGTCGGCTTACGGGTCACTAAGTGGAAGGCGCGCTCCACGCCAAAGGCATCTTGGGCCGGACGGGCGGAGTCCCGGAAATAGCGCTTAACAATGCGGTCCTCGAGCGAGTGGAATGAAATGGCGCACAGGCGTCCACCGGGCGCCAACGCCCCACGCAGGAGCGAAAGTCCGCGCTCGATTTCGCCTAATTCATCGTTGACTTGGATCCGCAGCGCTTGAAACGAGCGGGTGGCGGGATGGATACGCTCGCCGCTGCGCGGCACGGCGGCGGCCACAATGGTGGCTAGCTGCGCCGTCGTTTGGATAGGCTCGCGTTCACGCTCAGCGCAGATGCGGCGCGCAATCCGACGCCCGTGACGCTCCTCGCCAAAAGTAAACAGGCAACGTTCAATATCAGCCTGCGTAGCAAGCGCTAGCCATTGCGCGGCAGTCTGTCCGGTAGTTTGGTCCATTCGCATATCCAACGGACCATCGTTCTGAAAACTAAATCCGCGCTCGCTGACATTCAACTGTGGCGAAGACACGCCAAAGTCCAGCAGCACGCCATCGAGATGGCCCCATACGCCCTGCGCTTCCAGCACCGAGCGGCTGAGCGAGAACTGAACCTGGGTGAACGAAAAACGTGGGTCTAAACACAGTTCCGCGCTGGCATGCGCGGCATCGAGGTCGCGATCGAGGGCGATAAGACGCCCATTAGGGCCCAGTCGACGCAGAATTTCCCGGGCGTGGCCGCCCCGACCAAACGTACAGTCCAAATAAGTGCCACCGGGTTGCAGCTGCAAAAAGGCCATGACCTCCTCGAGCAAAACCGGAAGATGGGTGTGTATTTCCACGGGCTTACAACGACAGCGACGCTAAGACGGCCGAGGTAGGCGCCGTGCCGGCAGCAACTTCTGTCAGCCATTCCCCGCGGCGACGCTGCCAAACTTGGTCGTCCCACAGTTCTAGCTTATTGCCGAGCCCTAAAACTACCGTGCGACGGTCTATCCCCACCAGATCCCGCAATTCCTGCGGCATAAGAATTCGTCCCTGAGCATCTAGCGCGCAATCCGTGGCGTGACCCAGCACCACGCGCTTGGCCATCCGCGCTTCCGGATCGGCGGCGGGTAGCGCATGCAGTTTGGCGTCGATTTCCTCCCATTCGGGCAGGGGATAAGCCCAGATACAGCGGTCCCATGGGCTGATCGTCATGATAAGCGTGCTGACGTCGCGCGCGCCCAGCAGGTA
>CAIPNE010000294.1 GCA_903866355.1 uncultured Gammaproteobacteria bacterium | reverse complement strand
GCGGCCATGGTCACCATGGCGGCGCGTGGAAGGTCGCGTTTGCTGACTTTGTCACCGCCATGATGGCGTTTTTCATGCTGCTGTGGCTGTTGGGCTCCACCACGCCGGAGCAAAAAGCCGGCATTGCGGACTACATGAACGACCCAAGTGCCAGCGCAGGCCCGGGCGGTGCCGGTGCTAATCCCATACTAGACGGTGGCGCGGGCATTTTGGATGGCAAGGGTGCGGCACCTTTTCAACAGTTTGAGGCGGGCGAAAGTGATGCGCCGGCGACCTCGGCGGAGGTCACTGGTAACGATGCCAGAACGACGGAAGAAACGGCGAAAAAAACCGAAGACACCGCTCAGATGAAAATTGAGCAAGCCGAAAAAGCAGCCAAGGAAGCCGAAAACAAGCGCTTGGAATCTTTGCTGCAAGAGCTCAATGCGGCCGTGGAGGCCCAAGCGCTCAAACCCTTCAAAGACCAACTGCTGTTAGACATCACGAGTGAAGGTCTGCGTATCCAGATCGTCGACAAAGAAAACCGACCGATGTTCGCCCAAGGCAGCCCGGTGCTGGAGAGCTATACCCGCGACATCCTGCACGAGATAGTGAAAGTCATTAAAGCGGTGCCCAACCGCATCAGCATCGCCGGACACACCGACCAAACGCCCTTCGCCAGCGGCAATGGTTACAGCAACTGGGAACTCTCAGCCGACCGCGCCAACGCGGCACGGCGCGAACTGGTGGGAGCGGGTTTGGTGGAGGAAAAAATTGCACGGGTCGTGGGTTTGAGCTCCGCTGTGTTGTTTGACAAGCAAAACCCGTTCAGCCCGGTGAATCGTCGCATCAGCATCATCATCATGACCAAAGCCGCTGAAACCGCGGTCACCAACGGTGAAGGTTCAACCAGCGCCGACGAACTCCCGCCCACGCCCGCTAACTTGGCCGATCCTGCCGCCAAAGCCGGCCTCGACACCGCTCCGGAGAGCAACGCCCCGGAGACCGCAACACCTGGCACCACCGGCCCGGCGGGCTAAACGTCCCCGCGGGGCGGTTTGTTGCGCTGCAAGCACCGGCTCTCTACAGTACCGGCATTCCGCTTTATCGAGTCCCCTGTGTCTGCTTTCCTGCCGCTACTCGCCATGGTCGTGATTTCCCTCGTTTGGGGCTATAGCTGGATTCTCAACAAGCTCGTGTTGGCCGCCACCGGCCCCTTTACCTTCAGTGCCTATCGCATGCTCCTTGCGGCGAGTTGTTTATTGCTGGCCATGGCGCTGAGTGGGCGCGCGTTACGGCCCACGCGTTGGCGCGAAATGCTGCGTTTGGGACTGATTCAAACCACCGGTTTCGTGGGCCTGAGCATGTGGGCGCTGGTGGAAGGCAGCGTGGGACGGACCTCTATTTTGGTCTTCACGATGCCTTTTTGGATGGTTGCCCTCGCGTGGCCGCTGTTGGGCGAGCGCATCGAAGGCTGGCAACGGATCGCGCTGGGGATCGCCCTGCTGGGCTTGGTGCTGCTCATTCGTCCGTGGGAACCGCAAGGCACTATCTTGAGCAAATGTCTGGCCGTGGCCGCCGGCGCGGCGTGGGCGGTGGGTTCCATCGAGGTGAAACGGATGCAGCGGCGAGCACCGGTTGACCTGCTAGCGCTCACCACTTGGCAGATGCTCTTTGGCGCCTTCCCGCTGCTGCTGATTGCCGGGTTGGCGGGTGAAACTCCCCCCGTGTGGACTCCCCAACTCGTGGCGATGCTGGTATTTCTGGCGGTAGTGGCGACCGCACTTTGCTGGTTTCTGTGGCTCTACGCGCTCCGCCATCTGTCCACTGGTGCGGCTAGCATGGGCATGCTGAGCGTG
>CAIPNE010000293.1 GCA_903866355.1 uncultured Gammaproteobacteria bacterium | reverse complement strand
TGGTTCTGGCATCTGCGCCTTAGATTTTACTGGTAGGTTAGCCTCGGCCGTGCCGAGGCAGTGTCCCTTCCCGTTACCCGCAGGGTTTGGGATTGCTGGAATAATGCCACAGGCACTTGCTCACCGGGCAAATACTAGCGTTCTGGACCATTCAACGTGCTGCGTGGCCTATTTTTACCTGCGCGCACCGGCAGTAATTTGCATTGGCCGTAGCGCGCGGTGGAACGCCGCGCCGTTGCCAATCTCGGCGGTCGTCCGGCCCCGCCCCGCCAGTGGTTTTGGCTAAACTCGGCGGGCTCTCGGCGCAGTTTACTCGAGGATCCCCGAGGCGCCTTGCAGGGCTCGTAGCTGGTCGACCTCGGCCAACAAATCTGCCAAGGCAGGGAGGTTTTCGTCGCGCTCTAGCAGCGTGGGGAAGACCCCAAAATGCGCGTAGGCCTGCCCCAATAACTGCCACACAGCGGTGCTGACCGCCGCGCCATGGGTGTCGATCAACAGGCCATCGGCGGTGCGCAAATGTCCGGCAATATGTCCATAAGCTATCCGTGCGGCGGGCAAACAACGCAAAAAATCACCGGCATCGTAGTGGTGGTTTTGGCTATTAACGTAAACATTGTTGATGTCCAACAGCAGATCGCAGTCAGCTTCGGCCAAGACCGCATTAATAAACTGGGCTTCAGTGAGGTCGTTGGCGAGCGTGCAGTAGTAGCTGGGATTCTCCACCGCAATGCGCCGCTCCAGTACCTCTTGCACCACGCGAATCCGTCCGGCCAAGTGCGCGACAGCCTCCGCTGTAAAGGGCAGAGGGAGCAGTTCGTAGAGAATCCCGGCATCGCCACAGAAGCTCAGATGGTCGCCGTAGCAGCGCACTTTATGGTGATCGAGAAACGGTTTGAGGCGCCGCAGAAAGGCTAAATCCAAGGGATCGGTGCCCCCTAGATTGAGCAATAAGCCATGACCCACCAGCGGCACGCGCTCGGCAAGTTGCGCGAGGGATCGGCCCAAACGCCCGCCAGCATCCAACCAATTCTCGGGCGCGATTTCCATAAAATCGATGAGGGGCGGAAACGCTAACCCGAGTTCGCCCAGATAGGCTCGCCGCAGTCCCAAGCCGGCGCCGTGTACGGGCAAATGCTGTCTCATAGAGCGCAGACAACGAACAGAGTGATGGCCGCCCGGCTGCCGCGGCACGGGGACGCCAGCCGCCCGGTCGCGCGGGGTCGGATTTTTGTCGCAGCTGTATCGTTTGCCCTACGCCGCTTAGGTTGAGATATCCGCAGGGTCGCGCCGGTCAGCGGTGACGCCGATGATGACAGTGACTTGAGTGACCAGTGGGCGCGCAGCCATACTGCCAGCCGGAACCGGGCGATAGCGCGCCACCCAGCCCCAAAACCGTTCGGGCAGAGGCTCGACTGCGCGGTATTTTTGTTCAACTGAGCAGCCTGTGGCGGTGATAACGTCGGGCCTATTTGGGCGTCAGCGCGAGCCTGAGAAGGCTGCCGAATGCGAAAAGCAGCGCGCTAAATACCCCGTGCAGCATACCTTCTGGGAATGGTATTACTGGCTGACGGGCAAGTCCATCGGCTCCCCAAAGCCCCAAAAGTCCGCGCCGTGCAGCCCTTGTTAGCGCCCAAACACCAGCAAAATCGCGGGGAAACGTGTTCCAAAACTTGTCGATGATCCGCCGTTTTTTGCGTCCCGCCCAGCTTGCAGGAGCGCTTGGGCTGCTACTCCACTTAACGCTGGCGACTGCGGAGAGTGTGAAAAGTCAGTTGGCCCGCGGCGACTATGCCGGCGCCGTGGCCCGCTTCGAAACCGGCGCACGCGCTGGCGAAGCAATTGCCCAAAATAATCTTGGGGTGCTTTTGTTACAAGGTAAGGGGGTCACTAAAGATCTGCTCGCGGCGCGCCACTGGTTTGAAGCGGCGGCCGCCCAAGGCCTGCCGGGTGCGATGTACAACCTGGGCATGGTCTACCTGCGTGGGTACGGCACGCCAGCAGACCCCGTAACGGCCGCCGGATGGTTACAAAAGGCCGCCGCGCTAGGGGATGTGGAAGCTCAATTTTATCTCGCGACGCTGTATTTTCATGGCACCGGCCTCGCCAGCAACCCGGAACTTGCCGCCCACTGGTTTGCAGAAGCCGCAAAGCAGGGGCTTAAAGAAGCCAAATTCAATCTGGCGTTACTGCTCTTGGAAGGGAAAGGCGTGCCAGCCGACGAAGCTCAGGCCGTGCGCTTGCTGGAGTCAATCGCCGAGTCCCACCCCGACGCCGCACTGGTGTTGGCCAAAGTAGACCTTCAATATCTCAAGGAACCGGAGCGGGCCAGTCGCGCACTCGCAACGTTCCGCCGCCTCGCAGAAAACGGCAACATGGAAGCGCAGGCGGCCTTGGGCACGCTCTACCTCAGCGGCACCACTACGCCAACCGATACCGAGGAAGGCCGTTTCTGGTTAGCGCAATCGGCCCAACAGGGCTTCACCAAAGCGCAGCGGCAGATGGGGCAGCTCTACGAGTCTGGCGTGGGGGTAACCCGAGATTGGACGGAAGCAGCAGCCTGGTACACCTTGGCGGCGCAAGCGGGAGACCACGAATCAGCTGAGCGCTTGGAAGGGCTGCTACCCAAACTCACCCCCATCGCACGTGAGCAGGTCGTGTTGCGTGCCAAGGTCCTCCAGCAAGCGCAAAAAACTTCAGCGCCACGCATCACCAAACCCTAAGGTTGCCGCGTCCATGCGTGCGGGCTTGGCGAGCACCTAGCCCGACTTGACTGAGCACCCGTGCAGACAGCGCCCTGATGCGTGGCGCACCGCCCAAGCGTCATGGGTGCGGATGGACCATCGGCCGCCCTTCGGAGCGGCGCAGTGCCATCATTATCCTGCTCGCTGTTCCTTCTTGTTAACGCCCGCCGCCGCCATAAGAGGCTCCCCAGGCCGCGCTGTCACGCAAGCACCCGCTGGCGCCAGGGTTTAGACTCGCACAATCCTAATGCCCACCACCCGTCGTTAGCGGGTGCAGAGTGGGGGTTTTTATTTTGAGGCCGCGCCATGCATCAGCACCCTTTCAAAGTCTCTGCCGTTCTGCTCGATATGGATGGCACGCTGCTCGATCTGCATTTTGACGATCAAGTGTGGAATTACGCCCTGCCCGGAAGGCTCGCGGCCCGTGATGGCACGTCGATCGCGCAAGCCAAACAGCAAGTCACCGAGACCATCGAGCGCGAACGCGGCACCTTACGCTGGTACTGTTTGGACCACTGGAGTGGGATCTTTGGGGTGCCAATGCACGAAGTGGAGGCGGAGCAATCGGGTCTCGTTGGGATTCGCGCAGGGACTCAATTGTTTTTGGCCCACTTGCAGTCCTGCGGCATTCCAGCGGTGCTCGCCACCAACGCGCACCCACGCAGCCTCGAGATGAAATTAGCTAAAACCGGACTCGGCGATTATTTCACCGCAGTGCGCAGTTCCCATGACTATGGCGCGCCCAAAGAGCACCCTGCTTTTTGGGATGCGTTCGCAGCGGATGTGGGGTTTGACCCTGCGCGTTCGATTTTCGTCGACGACAATCTCACGGTGTTGCGCGCGGCGCGGGCCTGGGGCATCGCCGAGTCCTACGGCATTACCCGTCCGAGCAGCACCGGCTCTGCGCGCGAATACCCTGATTTCCCGGCGGTCGATCGGCTAGACGAATTAAACGAGCGCTGCGCACACGACATCGATTAGCTAACTATTAGCGCAGCGCCAGCACGAAATCGAAAATCGAGCGCCCTTCGCGCAAAGCCTTGCGCTCAAATTTGGTGACTTCTCGCCGCCGCAAACGCGGGGCGCATAAGCCGGCGCCCGCCAAGTTATACCAACCCGGGGCGGCCGCAATTTGCTCCAACATCCAACGCGCGTAATCAGCACAATCGGTGGCCACAAAAACGCAGCCGTGACGAGCCAGCGTGCGGGCCAAGGCATTCAGGAGGTCTGCTTGAAAAATGCGACGCTTCTGATGGCGTTTCTTGGGCCAAGGATCGGGGAAAAACAAATACACCGAACTCAGCGCGGCGTTGGGCAAGCCGGCCAGCAGTTCGTTGACATCACGTTGTGCGACCCAAAGGTTAGTCAGCCCAAAGGTTTCCGCGCGTAACAATAAATGACCCACGCCCGGGCCATGAACTTCGCAGGCGATAAAGTCTTCGGCTGGTCGGGCGGCCGCAACCGCCGCAATATTCTCACCGTCGCCGGCACCAATTTCTAAGGTCAGGGGGGCCCGCCGACCGGTCACGGCCAGCGGGAGCGGCGTGCCGGTAGGCCACTCGCGTTGCGGCAATTGTTCCTGCAACGCCCGCCGTTGCCCCTGCGTGATGCGTCCTTCGCGTCGCACAAAGCTACGCACCTCACGGTGCTTGGGTAAGTCTGCATTCATTAATAAAACTGACCGGCCGGCAACGCTAAGCGTGAAACCGACCGTCGATCGGCGAGGAAGCTGAGGCGTGTGTTCGGCGCGGCATACGCCCGGCGAGGAACGCCAAACGTCCAGACTGCAGGGCCAATCGCATGGCTTGGGCCATGAGTACGGGCTGACCCGCTTCGGCAATAGCGGTGTTCATCAAAACCGCATCACAGCCTAGCTCCATGGCGATGCTCGCGTCGGAGGCCGTGCCCACCCCTGCGTCGACAATCACAGGAACCCGCGCCTGCTCGATAATTTCACGCAAGGTATAACGGTTTTGGATCCCCAAACCCGAGCCAATGGGCGCCGCCAGCGGCATGATGGCCACACAGCCAATCGCTTCAAGTCGTTTCGCCAGAATGGGGTCATCGCTGGTATAGACCATGACCTCAAAGCCCTCGGCGACCAAGGTTTCAGCGGCGGCTAGGGTTTCGATGACGTTGGGATAGAGCGTGCGCTGATCCGCCAGCACTTCTAATTTAACGAGGCGATGGTCATCCAGCATCTCGCGCGCCAGCCGGCAAGTACGCACCGCGGACGCCGCGTCGTAGCAACCGGCGGTATTCGGCAAAATGGTGTAGCGCGCGGGATCGATCACATCGAGCAAATTAGGTTCGCCCTCATGCTGGCCAAGATTGGTTCGACGCACAGCAACGGTCACGATATTGGCCCCGCTCGCTTCGATGGCCAAGCGAGTTTCCTCGAGGTCTCGGTATTTTCCGGTGCCTACCAATAGGCGGGATGCGTAGGTAACGCCCGCAATGGAGAATGGGTCCGAGGGCGGCAGATGTTGGGAGCTCATGGTAGGCCTGCAAACGTTAGCATTGTCAGAATTGGCACCTATCCGCCGCCGATGGCGCGCACGATTTCAACGCACTCGCCAGGCTGCAATACCTGCGTGGAGAACAGGCGTTTGGGCAGTAGTTCGCCGTTAATTTCTACCGCGATCCTACCGCGAATTTCCAGCAGCTCCAGCAGTTCGCTCAAGGTACAGTTGACGCTAACCGACTGCGGCGTGCCATTCACAATGATATTCATCTGGTGTCAGAACTCGACGACCATCCCTTCGCGGGCGACCGTGCAGCTTAGCGTTGCATTTCGGTCATGAATTATCTTAAGGCAGTCACGGTGGATAGCCGCCACCTGCTCATCGTCGTAGGCGGGATCGTGATGGAAAAGATAGAGCGTTTTGACCCCAGCATCGATGGCAAAATTCACCGTGTCGATGTAGCAAGAATGGCCCCAACCGCGCTTGCGATCGTAGTCGGCCCGGGTGTACTGCGCGTCATGGATGAGAATGTCTGCACCGCGGACAAAATCGAGGTCCGCCTGCCGTTCTTCGGCAGCGATGTCCTGCATCGCGACGCTTTCCTCCGCGCTGAACTCGCTAGCGCGACGTTCGATCGACGAGTGTAGATAGTCGACTTCATTGTCCGAGGCATACACGATGCTTAGCGTTCCAACGGTAATGCGGTAGCCATAGGTGACGCCGGGGTGGTGCACACTCTGGTAGCGGATGTGCATCGGGCCGTGCTGCAAACCTGCCGCCGAAGGGGTGAGATATTCAATGTTCGCCATCCAGGTTTCGGTTTCGACCGGGAAATAAGGCGCCTTCATTTGGTTAGAAATATGACGGCTAATGTCAGCCGCGGTTTGACCCGGCCCGAAAAACCGAATTTTCCATTGCGGCAAAAAGGCCGGCACAAAAAAGGGCAGCCCGCAAATGTGATCCCAGTGGTAGTGGGTGAAAACCACCAGCAATTCTGTCAGGTCCTGTTGCCCGACCAGACTCTCGCCCAGTGGTATCAGGCCGGTCCCGCCATCGCACACCAGCAAATGACCCTCCGCCCGAATTTCCACGCAAGAAGTATTACCACCGACCCCGAGATGGCTGCGATGAGGTGCTGCATGGGAGCCACGCACTCCCCAGAACCGAAGGTAGTTGGGGTTCATGCCAGTGGTGGGGCCGACGCGCCGGTATAAAGGGCGATTTTTTCTTGGATCACCTGAACGGTCATCGGTTTGGGCAGAAACTCTTTAACCCCCAGTTCGACCGCCGTCTGGCGGTCCTGCGCGTAATCCTTCGAACTAATAATGACCACCGGGGTCTCGCGATGCAGGGTCAAACCGCGCAGTTCCTGCAAAAAAGTGAGACCGTCTTTGTCCGGCATGATGATGTCGAGGAAGAGCAAATCAGGGCTTTGTTCGCAAAGCAAAG
>CAIPNE010000292.1 GCA_903866355.1 uncultured Gammaproteobacteria bacterium | reverse complement strand
TGTCGATCCCGTCGCATGAGCTTCCAGCAGTACACGCCGATCGCCGCAACCAGCAGATCGATCCTCTGCGTATAGAAAAGATAACCGGCCTATTCGCTGAAATCGAGCCTCGTTGTCGTTGGCTTCTCACGCGGCAAGCGGAACGTTCGGGATGGTCGGTGGACCCTAGCCAGGCATTTCACTGGACTGGCGCTGATCTGGATCTGCTCTCCCCCAAAATTGCGACCGCTTAGACCAGCCGGCACGAGTAGTCCGAAACTTGGTGACAGCCCTGCTTTGCGTCCCTGCCTGAAAACGGCGGCAGTGCCGTCAGCTTGGTTCCCTCAGGTCCGGCAATGCGAGTGACGGGCCTGAGCAAACGGTGTGATGGCGTAGGTCGCGAGCTCAGTCGGCCGGCCGCGTCTGGCCGGCGTCACTTGTTCGCACCATCGATGGTTCGGCGCCAAGACCCCGTGGCTACGCGTGAGCTTGTCCCGTGGCGTTGGCACCGGGGCCATGAAGTCGAGCGGTTCAAAAACGACCTCCGTCGTGCCCTCACCACCGGGGGCGCGCCGCACCGCGATCGGTTCCATGTGACTGTCCCGCAGGAAAAACCACAGAATGCCGATCAAGTTGAGCGGCTTATCGGTGGTTGGGCTGGACGCTTACCGATCAGCCTGTCTTGGCGGCGGAACTGGGCGCGGATAACGCCGGTTTTCGACTACCCGCTGGAAATCCGCACGGTGATTGACACCACCAACACCATCGAGTCGATCAACATGAGCTTGCGCAAGGTGACCAAAACCCACGCCTCCTTTTCGAGCGACGAGGCCGTGAGCAAGTGGTTTTATTTTGTGCTGAATAACCTCAGCCAAAATGGACAATTCCGATCAGATACTGCGAAAGCAGCACTGCATCGCTTCACCATTCAGTTCGAAGGCCGGCTGTTGCCGGCTTAAACGATGTGCCGTTTACACAGAATCTCGGATACCCCGGGTTCGGATTGAGAGACGCGGTCGAAATCGCATCTCTCAATTCGGTTTTTACTTTTTTTTGATATCAAAATGCTTCCGTACCGTTTCTTCGATCTTCCAGGTACCTTTGAAGCCTGCTTCGACCACAAACGCATCACCCGGTCCGATATGGACAGGGGTGCCGCCATCGGGGGTGATGGTCAGTTTGCCGGCGATAAAGTGCACAAATTCGTACCCCGAATAAGTCGCGTGATACGTTCCCGGCGTTGCCTCCCAATATCCCGAGATCATGCTGCCGTCATGTGACGTGTAGAGGACCCACGTTTTCATGGTCGGATGCCCGTCAACCACCTTCCAACCGTCGAGATCGGTGGTCAGCGGTGCAACGGATTCCTGATTGTCGAGTTTGATCACGTGCTTCATTTAAACCTACTTTTGTTTTGATTTTAAAAGATTGCGGCCTGCTGCCCACTTAAGGATCGGCAGATCCTAGACACAGAAAACTCCCGGCGAGTATCGGAAGAATAACCGCCCTGTGCGCCGAAAACGAGGGTATTGAAGGTCGTGCGGGGTTGCCTGCGAACGGCGTCAGTCGGCCTGCTCGCCGTGAATGGTGGCCGTTGACCAGGGCATTTCACAGGGCCGTGGCGCTCTTGTCGCGCTGAAGGTGTGTCTTTCGTGGTGACTGGGTCGGGTGTGAGACCAGCCTCGCGTCCGTGCGTCAGTCAGCGCTGCGAACGGCACGCTCAGCCCCACTGCCGCAGAGCTTATCGGGGCAGGACTTCGTCGACCCGCAATGCCCCTCTATTTGTTTAACCGTGTGCTCAACCGTGGCCACCGGGACGGATAGGCGAGTGTTGGTTGTGTTAGCGATGCGTTCATTAATGGCAAGGTCGGTGAAGGCCACAGTTTCCTTTTGAGATAGAAGCGCATCGAGAGTTTGCGCGTAGAGAAAGCTAACCGGCCTATTCGCCGAAATCGATCCCCGCTGTCGTTGGCGTCGAACGCTGTAACCGGACTGAGCGGGATGGTCGGTGGACCCTCGCCTGGCGTTTCATTGGAGCAGCGCTGCTCTGGGTATGTTCTCACCGAAAATTGTGACCGCTTAGACCAGCGGGCACGAGTAGCCCTAAACCGGGGAACAGCCCAGCTTTGCGTTCCTGCCTGAAAATGGCGGCAGTGCCGTCAGGCCCGGCAATGCGAGTGACGGGGGCTCGCGAGCAAACAGTCCGATGGCTGAGGTTTCGAGCTCAGTCCGCCGGCCGAGGTGCCTGATGTTGGACGTATTCCTGAGGCGGGCGCTGCACGATTTGCCAACTGCTAACGCCAAGCGGTTCGCTGATGACGAGCGCGCACCTTCGCTCGGCGAACAAGATCGCGGCCGCCACAGTGAGCGAGGCTGAAAAATATGGCTCAGCTGGCTAGCGCGACGTCTTGTGCAGAAGGTCGGGCCTTAGCCGTCCCCAAGGAAAAAGGACGCTCGACGAGCAGGAAGAGTCCCCCCGAAGCCAGCAGCGTCAGCAGGAACATGGCCGGCAGGGCGACCCAAAAAAACCACGCGCCGAAACTCGCACCCGGGAGGACTCTGGCCAGCACGAGAAAGCTGAACTGGAGTGCCAATCCGTGCACTAGGTAGTAGGAGTAACTCATATTCCCGAGGTAGCGCAGTGGTGTCCAGCAGAATGCCCGGGCTAAGCGCCCCGATGAATTGCGAAAACAGGTCAGGCACAGCACGAAAAATGTAACCGATAGAATGCCAATTTTGACCACGATCCCGGCACTGCCACTGACGGGCAGCAGTGTCGCAGAAAGGCCCAGCGCCAAAGCCAGCAGCCCGATGACACTGGCGGGCCGGCATGACTTGCCAACGCCGTTCATTACTTCGAAAAGCATGATGCCCGACACAAACATGATGAGTCGGATGTGCCCACCATTGAAGGCACAGTAGACCGCCAGCAGGCCGCTCAGGATGAGAAAGAAAGCCATGCGCCAGAGTGAACTACGCTTGCGCAGACTGAATGCCGCAATCACGAACGGAATGGCGAGGTAATAGAACAGCTCATAACTCAATGACCAGGCCACGGTGATCATCGGCGTGATGGGGAACAATCCGGGCAGCAATAGAAAGTTCTCGACCAGATAGAGTGCGGCCTGTGGCACACCGGCGGGGATCTTGCTCTGGCCCGGGAGAGCAAACGACAAGAGCACATAGACCAAGAATACGACCGTGAAGGTCGGGTAGATTCGCTCGATGCGCCGCCGCATGAAGCGGAAGTAGGCCTGCTTCTTCACCAGTAGCGAGCCGTAAATCAAAAAGCCGCTCAAGACAAAGAAAAGATCAACACCGCTATTTCCCATTCTATGGAGCGCCGTTGCAAGGGTGAGCACGCTCGATCCCTTTATGATCCAAGGCTCAACTAGCGAGACGTAATGGACGAGAAAGACCAAGAAAACGGCCAGACCGCGCAAGCCTTCCATCGATCTGACGTGATCCCCTCCGACCCCGCGCGATAGCTCAAAGCGTTGCGCCAAGTAATTCAAGATTCCCTCCCGGATTATGCTCTACCGATGGCCGCCACTCGACACCTGCAATCCATCGGCAGAATGCGGTCAAACCTTCACACAGCAGGGACGGTCGAACTCGAACCAAGGCCGCACTGACGATCGCTGAAACAGAGGAGCTCGACTGCTTCCGGGAGTATTAGGAAGGGTAACCGCGCTGCTCGACGAAATCGAGGGTATTGAGCGTCGTGCGGGGTTGAATTCGAACGGTGTCAGTCGGCCTGATCGCCGTGAATGGTGGCCGTTGACCATGGCATTTCACAGGGACGTGGTGCCATTGTCGCGTTGAAGGCGTTGTCTGATCCCCAGTCGTAGCGACTGGATTGAGCCGCCACGGGGGACGCCGTGCCGGGTGTTAGACCAGCCTCGCGTCCGTGCGTCAGTCAGCGCAAAGTACCGTCAGCAGTGCGTCGGGCGCGCTAGTTTGGCAACTCCCCAGATTTCTGGATGGCGCTGCAGGAGTCGTTTGACCTAGAGGAGGCTCAAGCAGCGCTGGGTGCTTACCTCGAGAATCAAATTCAACCGAGGGCGGCCAGGATTAATGGCTCGTTTGTTCTGGGTAGCGGGCTTCAACCAATTCCCTAGATCCGTCGCCACCTCCAACGCCCGCGCACTGCGTGCGTCCGGACTCGCGTTGCGAGCCCGTCGAACCTTGGGAGATTCGACTCGGCCTCCGAACTCCCCAGACATAAAAAAACCGGCATTAAGCCGGTTTTTCTATGTCTGGCGCGCCCGGAAGGATTCGAACCTCCGACCCCCTAGTT
>CAIPNE010000291.1 GCA_903866355.1 uncultured Gammaproteobacteria bacterium | reverse complement strand
GTGAGTGAGACCCGCGCGGACGACGTGGCGATGTTTCAATACACCTCGGGCACGACGCGCGAATTGCCCGAGGCAGTCCATCACACGCAGCGCGCCATCGTCACGCTGATGCTGGCGGCCCTTTACGGCACGGGGCTGCGGCCCGGTGAGCGTTTTTTCTGTCCCTCATCGCCTGCTTGGGGGCATGGCTTGTGGCACGGCACGCTGGCGCCACTGGCGCTGGGCCTGACCATCGGTGCGTATGCGGGTAAGTTTGACGCCGAACGTCTGTTGCGAGCGTTGGCCGAGCATCAATTCACCAACATCGCGGCGGCTGCCACCCATTACCGGATGATTCGTCATTCTGGCGTGGCTTCGCGTTACCCCAATTCGCTCACCAAACTGTCTTTTACGGGTGAGCCGCTGGACAGTGAGACTGCCGAATTTCTCCATGCGCAGTTTGGTATCGAGCCGTGCAGCATGTATGGCACGACGGAAATTGGTGTGGTGTTGGTGAGTTACCCGGGGGCGCCAGATTTCCCCCTGAAACGTGGTTCTTTAGGCAAGCCGGTGCCCGGTGTGCGGGTTGAAGTGCAGGATCCGGCCGGTCAGCCCTGCGCGCCGGGCGTCTTGGGCGAACTCAAAATTTGGCGCCGTGGTGCGTGGGTTCCTACGCGGGACTTGGGGCGTATCGACGAGGATGGTTATTTTTGGCACGGCGGCCGGGCAGATGATGTGATCATTTCGGCGGGCTGGACGATGAGTGCCGTTGAGATCGAGGACACCATTCTCCAGCATCCGGCGGTACTGGAGGCTGCTGTCATTGCGGTGCCAGACGCATTACGCGGGCAGATCGCCAAGGCTTTCGTCGTGGTGCGCGATGCCGGCAGTGAGGTTATCGCCCAAGAGATTCAGCTGCTTGTACGCAGCCGTTTGAGTCAGCACGAATATCCGCGGGTGGTGGAATTTATTGCGGAGCTACCCAAAACGCCCGCCGGAAAAATTAACCGCAAAGTGTTACGCGAACGTAGCGCCTGATGCCTGTCCGCGGCGGCGGCCTTAGGGCGTGGCCGCGGCTCAGAGGCGACCCTTTTGCGGGCTTTACGCAAGGGGGGCAGCGCTTAAAATTAGGGGGGCGCCGAGGCGGCGGTGGGTGGCGGCGTGCGGTGGGTATGAATCACCAAAGTGCCGCTGAGTTTGTCGTGAAACCCCTGGCTTTTACGGTCAATCGCCACCCATAAAAACCCCGCGCCCAGCGTTAGCAGGGACAAAAAATAGCCGAGGTAGCGAGCGATGGCCTGGCCGAGCGTTAGCGGCCCCAACGTGGTGCTGTCGACAATTTTTAAGCCCAACAGCATCTTGCCGGGAGTCGCCCCGCGAACCCGCCAGAGCCAAAGAGTTAACACCAGCGGGAACAGCGAACCTTGGGCAATCCGGAGCAAGCGCATGGCGAGTTCTGGGTTATCAACAATGTGTGACCCAAACAGCATGGTCGCGGGGTAGGTGACCAGTGCAAACAGCAAAAATGTGTCGAGCAGCACGGCGCCCACTCGGATCCAAAATCCGGCGTAGGCCGGCTCGTCGTCTGCGTGAATCACCTAATCTCAATCCTTACTTGCGTTAATCGGCCTGCAGCCTAACGGGAATCCGTGCCACGGCAAAGCCGTGGCACTCGCGCGCATTGGGCGGTCGATCAATTGAGTTTGAGCCAACCTTTACGCCGGAAAAACCAGAACGGCGCGATGATCGACAGCAGCATTAGGCACAACGAAAACGGGTAGCCAAACCGCCAACCGAGTTCAGGCATGGCTTTGAAATTCATGCCGTAGAGGCTGGCGATGAGGGTGGGCGGCAGCAAGGCCACCGAGGCCACCGAAAAAATCTTGATGATTTTGTTTTGGTTGATATTGATGAAGCCGACGGTGGCCGCCATCAAGAAGTTGAGCTTGTCGAAAAGAAAGCCCGTGTGGCCGTCGAGGGAATCGATGTCGCGCAGAATCTGGCGCGCGTTGTCGAATTGCTCGCTGGCCAGCAGTTTGCTGCGCATGAGTGCGGAGATCGCGCGGCGGGTATCCATGAGATTGCGTCGCACCTGGCCGTTGAGGTCTTCCTCACGGGCGATGTCGGACAACACCGCGGCGGCTATTTCGTCATCGATGTGGCTGCCCAGTACTTTATCGCTGAAAGCATTTAAGCGCTGATAAAGGCCTTCCAACGCGTCTGCCGAGTACTCGACGTTGGCGGCATACAGTTCCAGCAACACGTCTTTGCCATCTTCTACGTAGCCGGGTTGGCTGCGCGCTCGCAACCGCAAGAGGCGGAACGAGGCGAGGTCCTCGGAGTGCACACTAAACAGCACGTTGTCCTTCAGTACGAAGGACACCCGGAGGTTTTCGCCCCCTTCATCACCCAGCAGGAAAAAATCGGAGCGAATGTGCAGCGCACCGGATTCCTCGACGAAAAAGCGTGCGCTGGCCTCGATGTCGCCCACTTCTTCGTCTTCGGAATCGTCCTCAGGGAGCTTGAAGCCATAAACCTCGCGGGCCCAATTGAGCTCCTCGGAAGTGGCTTCAAAGAAAAACATCCACACCGTGCGGGCTGAGCGCATGTCCTCCAGCGAACCTGTTGGCCACTGGCGTAAGCGCCCCGACTCGAGATAGAAAGCGTTGATCATGGCGCGCCCTGCGGGGTTTTAGCGTTTAGGGTGAACCTGCCGCTGGCGAATTAACCCGCACGGTTTCGATGGCGCCGGCCACTTTGCCCTGATGGAGGTCTTCAATCGTGCCCTTGTAGGTCAGACAAAACAGCGTGCGCCCATCCTCGCCACCCAGTTGGCAGGCGACTGCGGCTTTACCGGGTACGGGCACGATATCGCTCACCACACCACCTTCCAGCACGCGAACAAATTCGCCGGTCATGAAGGAAGCCACCCAAATAGCGCCGTCTTGATCCAGACAAATACCATCCGGCGTGCGTTCACCCAGCGCGGCCCAGACTCGCCGATTTGATAGCGTGCCATTGGCGGCGAGGTCAAAAGCGGTGAGCACATTGCCGAAGGTTTCGGCCACGACCAGCGTGCGGCCGCCGTTGGTGAGCACCGCCCCGTTCGGGAAATTAAGCTCCTGCGCCACGACGTGAGTGCTGCCATCGGGATCTACCCGTACGAGGTTCGCCATTTGGGGCGGGGCGCCATTAAAGATATCGAAACCAAAATTACCGACATACGCGCGACCTTGTGCGTCGACCACCATGTCGTTGCAGTCGCCGCTGGCATGGGCGGAGAGATCGGCGTGCTCGACTAAGGCGCCGTTCACGAGTTTCAGAATTTTGCGGTTGGCCATGGAGACGACCAAGGGCGTGCCGTCCGGCAAAAAGCCTAGGCCAGACGGGCGTTCAGGCAGTTCAAAGAGTACTTCGCGCGCGCCATTGGTACTGATGCGGTAGACCTTGAAGCCCCACATGTCAGACACCCAGAGGCTGCCGTCATGCCAGCGCGGACCCTCCAAAAACACAAAGCCGTCAGCCAGTAGCGTGGGGGTGAGCTGGTTCATGGAAGTCTCCTGTTCTGGATTACGCGCAGGGTTAGCTCGGCGTTGGTGACAACGGCCGGCCGTTAAGCGCCTCGGCGGCGAGGCTGGCGTAGTCTAGCTTATTCAGTCAGATATCGTGGCCGCTTTGCCTGTCCATTTAGGGTACTTTGGGTTCTGTGTCAAACAACGTATTCAGCGCTGCGCGGGCCGCATCTTCGGTGGTGGGTGAGGCGGAACTCCCTGGTGCGTCCAGGCCAAACAGGGCTTCCAGACCGGTGCGCGAGACGCCCGCAGCGGCGGCGACGTGCGCGCCGCCACGCGGGGTTAAATAGCCGCAGAAATTGCTCCGCACTTTATCGACCACACGCTCGGCGATGGGTTCACGACATCCGTTGGCAACCCCCAGATCGTAGAAAATGCACAAACGGCAGGCGTGCAAGGGGGTCCCGCACTGATGACACGCCGCTTCGCGCGCGAGGGGCAGCGGTTCTTCCACTAGCGATGCGCCGCACCGCCAACACTCCAGGTTGTCAATTTTCTGCATCTAATAGCGCTCGCGGAAACGCGCCAACTGGTAGGGCGCTAGGTTCAATTCGGTAGGTTTGCCGGCGATGTCATCGGCGACCAATTTGCCCGCGCCGGCGGCCATGGTCCAACCCAATGGTCCATGGCCGGTGTTGAGATAAAGGTTGGTCAGTGGTGTGCTCCCCATAATCCCCACGCCATCTGCGCTCATGGGCCGTAAACCGCACCAGCGCGTGGCACTGTGGCGATCGAGATAGGGCGCAATGTTTGGGTAGAGCTGCGTGACAAGGTCGAACAAATTGTTAAGCCGGGAGGGGGTTAGGGTTAGATCGAAGCCTGCAAATTCCGCTGTACCCGCTACCCGCAAGCGCCCTCCCAACGGGCAGACCGCCGCATGCAGGGCATCGTCGATGACCGGCCGATTGGGGCGCCCGGGCCACTCGCCGGTATCCAGCGTTAGCGAATAGCCCTTGACCGGGCGTACGGGCACCATCACCCCAACGGCGTGCGCCAGCGGCGTGCTGTAACTCCCGGCCGCCAACACGTAGGCGTCGGCAGTCATTAGACCCTGCGAACTCAGAATGCCCTCAATGCGGTCACCACTGCGCAGCAGGCGTTCCACGCTAAGCCCAAACTCAAAGCGCACGCCATCGGCGCGGCAGCGCGTGGTCAGCAATTCGCAGAAACGGTGGGCGTCGCCGGATTCATCGGCAGGGAAATAAAGCCCGCCGGTGATGGCCGACTCGATTGGCGCCAAGGCGGGTTCTAGCGCCGCTACCGCCGCGCCGCTCAGGGCCTCGAAAGGGATCCCCCAAGTGGCTAACTGTTGGCTCATCGTCTGGGCGGCCGCAAAGGGCGCGGCGGCGCGAAAAATTTTCAGGGTGCCGCGTCCTGCGTAGTCGTAATCGGTCCCGATGGCGGCGCGCAGTGGCTGCATCAGGGCCAAGGAGTAGCGCGCGAGGTGGACATTTTTTTCGAAGTTACGCAGATAGCGTGCTGGCTGTGAATGACGGACAAACCTCAGGCCCCAGCCCAACAGTGAGGGTAGTGCCTTCATCCGAACCAACAGGGCGGCGTCTTCTCGACCCAGCATTTTTAGCGCATGCCAGAACACCCCGGGCTCGTTCCAAGGATTCGCCAGACTGGCGTGCAGCATGCCGCCGTTGGCGAAGCTGGTCGCCCGCGCAGGCCCCGCCTCGCGGTCGACCACCGTCACTTCCAGACCGTGCTGACGCAGAAAATAGGCGGTCGTGAGGCCCAAAAGACCCCCGCCAATGACCAGTGCTCGCATGACGTCATTACTCAATGGTAGGTGGCGTATCTTAGCGGGTGAATGCGCGTGCAGGAGATGACGCACGGCATCGCCCGCAGCAGAATATGCACCATCCTCCATGGCGAGTACGCGGGCAATGATTTTAGGTGGCGATATTGGTGGCACAAAAACCTTGCTGGCGGCGCGGGATGGCGAGACCACGTGGCTGTCTAAGCGTTACCTGAATGCGCGCTATGCCAACTTTGATGCCTTGCTTGAGGCGTTCCTTAGCGAGTTACGCACGGTTTCGCGAGCGCCGCTGGAACGCACGTGTCTCGCGGTTGCGGGACCCGTGATGGGCGGTGTCGCGAGCTTGACTAACCTGCCTGCGTGGCGATTGGAGACGGGCGCGCTGGCGGTGCGCCACGCGCTGGGTGCGGTGCATTTGGTGAATGACTTTGCCGCCGTGGCGTGGGGACTGGCCAGCCTCACCAAACCCGAAACTCGGTGTTTACAAGTGGGCAGTGCCAGCCCTCATGCCACGCTGCTGGCCTTGGGGCCGGGCACCGGACTGGGCGCCGCAGTGCGCCACGCCGGGGGTGTTTTACCCAGCGAAGGTGGGCATGTGGGTTTTAGCCCTTTTGATCAGGATTCGTTGGACTTGTGGCAATTCCTAGGTGCCCCTGCGGTGCGTGTTAACGTCGAGCGCGTGGTCTCTGGCCGGGGCCTGACCGATTGTTACCGTTATTGTTTGCACGCCGCCGGGGGTGTTGTGCCGCCACACGCGGAGCCTGCGGAGGTGGTCGCGGCGGCCACCGGGAGTGGGGCGCAGAGGGCACCAGCGCGCCGGGCGCTGGCGTTGTTTAGTCGCTGTTTTGGCGCGGTGGCGGGCGATTTGGCGCTGGCTTTCCTACCCCGCGGAGGGGTGTATTTGGCCGGTGGGATGACTTCAAAGCTCCCCGCCGAGTTGTTCGACGCTAATTTTCTCGCGACCTTTCGGGACAAAGCAGAATCAAGCGCGTTGAACGCCACTTTGCCGATCCACGTGGTGTTGGTTGAAGACCTGGGTTTGCGTGGCGCCTTGACCTGGGTCTGGGCGGCATAGTCTGGCGGTCGCGTGTGCGCCAGAGCCTCGCGCGTCAGCGTGATTGGGCGGGTAATAGTCAATATTTAACGGTTGGTGAGGATATTTCATGGTCCGCGTGGCAACACTCGATCGGCGGCGTTTTTTGCAGACTTTTGCCGCGCTAAGTGCGGGTGGCGCGCTGTCCAAAGTCTGGGCCCAGCCAGCATTCAACACCCATCCTTTCACGTGAGGCGTGGCCTCCGGCTACCCACTTCCCAATGGGGTAGTGCTGTGGACACGCTTAGCACCCGAGCCCTTCGCGCCGGGCGGCGGCATGCCACCGGGGAATGTGCCGGTGCGCTGGGAGGTATCCGAAGACGCAGGTTTCCTAAAACTGGCGGCCAGTGGCACGGCCTACGCAGAGCCAGCATGGGGACATTCCGTGCATGTCGAGCTCAACACGCTGGCCCCGGCGCGCGAGTATTGGTACCGCTTCCATGCCGGCGAGGCCACCAGCCCTGTGGGCCGCACCCGCACCGCGCCGCTGCTCGGTGCCAAAGTAAATCAGCTGCGTTTCGCCTTCGCGTCGTGTCAGCAATTTGAACAGGGTTATTACGGCGCTTATCGCCACATGGCAGCTGAATCCTTGGATTTGGTGATTCATCTCGGTGATTACATTTATGAGAGTTCTTGGGGCGATCGGCGGGTGCGCCACCACGAGGGCCCGACCCCAGTGACCTTGGGGGACTATCGCGCCCGTTACGCTTGTTACAAGCAGGACCCCTCGCTGCAGGCGGCCCACGCTGCCTGCCCGTGGCTGATGGTGTGGGACGATCACGAGGTGGAAAACGATTACGCCGCCGACCGCTCACAAAATGCGGACCTACCGCGCTGGTTTTTAGCACGTCGCGCGGCGGCGTATCAGGCGTGGTACGAGCACATGCCCGTACCACGGAGCATGGTGCCGTTTGGGCCAGACTTACGCCTGTACACGCGCGTGAGTTTTGGCCAGCTGGTGGATTTCAATTTGCTCGATGATCGCCAGTACCGCTCACCCCAACCGTGTCCGAAACCGGGGCGCGGTGGGGGCAATAACATTGAAAACTGCGCGGCTAGGCTAGACCCTGCGGCCACGCTGCTCGGGGCGCGGCAAGAGGCTTGGCTCGGGGCCGGTCTGGCGGCGTCTAAAGCCCAGTGGAATGTCTTGGCTCAGCAAACGCTGATGGCGCAATCTGACAGTCTTGCGGGACCCGGTCAGCGGTTTTTTTCGGATGGCTGGGATGGCTATCCGGCCGCCCGCGAGCGCTTATTCCAACAGTTGGCTGAGGGCCAAGTAACCAATCCGGTGGTGATTGGCGGCGATGTCCATTCCTTTTGGGTTGCCGATTTGAAGCGCGACTTTAATCGCCCGGAATCCGCCACCATCGGCACGGAGTTCGTGGGCGGCGCCATTACGTCTCGTCCACCACCCGCCGCCTTGCCCGCCACGGCTAAAGCCGAAGGCCCGCATATTCATCTCGCTACCAGCGCCTACCACGGCTATGTGTGCATGACGCTGACCCCGCAACAACTGCGGGCCGATCTGCGTGCTGTCGCGGATATTCGCGACCTCAACACCAGCATTACCACTTTTTCGAGTTGGACTGTGGCCACGGGTCGACCGGGGGCCATGCCAGCCTAATGGGCAGACAGTCGCTAGCGGCTAGTGTCAACGTCGGCCTTGATTAAAATCAAGGCGGCCAACGGTGGCAGCGTGAACACGCCGCACGGCGCTTGGTCGTGCCCGGCGTGGGCACGGGCATCGATGCGGGTTGGGCCGGCATCGCTGCCACCATAATGGTGAGAATCACTGTTGAGCAGGGTCCGATAGGTGCCCGCTTGCGGCAGGTTTAAGCGAAAGTCAGTGCGCGTCACCGGCGTAAAATTGAGCACCACGACCAGCCATTGACCACTGCGTGCACGGCGGATAAAAGACAGCGTGGAGTGCGTTGCATCGTTGCAGTCCAGCCACTCAAAGCCCGCGGCGTCGTGGTCTAAATCGTGGAGCGCCGGCACATCGCGATACAGCGTGTTGAGGTCTGTGAGCAAGTGGTCGATGCCCGCATGTGCGGGTGATGACGCTTCTGCCCAGTCCAATTCGCGGTTGCAGGCCCACTCGCGGGACTGGCCAAATT
>CAIPNE010000290.1 GCA_903866355.1 uncultured Gammaproteobacteria bacterium | reverse complement strand
GATCAGTGCTGCCGCCTTTTTGTTACTAAAGGTCAGCAGGTTGATCGCCTTATCAACGGGCAGACCCCGTATTTGGTCGGCGACCAAACGCGCCTTTTGAGGCGTGATCTTTGCTTGGCGTAATATTGCGGTGGTAGCCATTTTGCGGCCGGTCCTTGTGCTTACTTCGTCTTCTTGTCGGCCACATGGCCACGGAACGTGCGAGTTGGCGAGAACTCACCCAACTTATGGCCGATCATGTTTTCGGAAACGAACACCGGCATATGTTGCCGGCCGTTGTAGACCGAGATCGTCAACCCAATCATGTCGGGTATCACCATTGAGCGCCGCGACCAAGTTTTAATGGGTCGCTTATCGCTGTTGGCGCGCGCGGTTTCCACTTTCTTAGTCAAGTGGTGATCCACAAAGGGACCTTTTTTAATTGAGCGAGGCATGGGCTTCTCCGCTAGTTACCGCTTATCGCGCCGACGCAAAATCATGCCGTCGGTACGTTTGGTGGTTCGGGTCTTGTAACCCTTGGTCGGCTGACCCCACGGGCTGACAGGGTGGCGCCCGCCCGAGGTACGGCCTTCGCCGCCGCCGTGCGGATGGTCAACAGGATTCATCGCCACACCGCGAACGGTTGGTCTAATGCCGCGCCAGCGTTTAGCACCGGCCTTGCCCAGCTGCTTCAATGAATGTTCGTTATTGCCAACCTCGCCTAACACAGCGCGGCAATCTATGGGCACACGCCGCATCTCACCGGAGCGCAGTCTCAGTGTAGCGTAAGCGCCCTCGCGAGCCACAAATTGAACGCCGGCGCCAGCGCTACGGGCCATCTGCGCCCCTTTGCCAGGCTTCATCTCCACACAGTGGATCACGGCACCAACCGGAATATTTCGCAGGGGCAGGCAGTTCCCCGTCTGAATTGGCGCATCTGTGCCCGAGCGCACCGACTGCCCAACCGCCAAACCTTTGGGGGCGATAATGTACCGCCGCTCACCATCCGCGTACAGCAGCAACGCAATGTGTGCCGAACGGTTAGGGTCGTACTCGATCCGTTCTACTTTTGCCGGGATTCCGTCTTTTCGTCGAACAAAGTCGATAATCCGGTAGTGCTGCTTGTGACCGCCACCACGGTGCCGGACAGTAATCCGACCCATGTTGTTTCGTCCGGCATTCTGCGCCAGTTTCTCAACCAAAGGCGCGTGAGGGCGTCCTTTGTAGAGTCCCGGCGTAATGACTTTAACTACGCCGCGTCGACCTGGAGAAGTCGGTTTTGCCTTAATAATGGCCATTGCTCGCGTCCCTTTTTACGCCGCGCCGAGTACGCCAATGCTGAAGCCAGGCTTCAACGTGACATACGCTTTTTTCCACGCCGAGATAGAACCTGCGCGGTTGCGAAAATTTCTTTTAACCGCGTGCACATTGAGGACGCGAACGTTTTTTACTTCGACCGTGAAGAGCTTTTCTACCGCGGTTTTGATTTCGGGCTTCGTCGCGTCGGTCAAGACCTTGAACACGTATTGCCGTTCAGCCGACAAACGCAGCGCCTTCTCCGACATTTGCGGCGCCAGCAGAATTTGCAGCATGCGCTCTTCGTTCATGACAGTCGCTCCTGAAGCCGGTTAATCGCGCCCTGCGTGATCACCACCTTGTCGAAAGAAATCAGCAAAGCCGGGTCGATTGCGTCAACTTCAGCCAGTCCCACCCAGAACAGATTCCGCGCGGAGAGAAACAAGGCCTCAGACATTTCCTCAGCGATCAACAGCACGTTGCTACTGCGGTACTCAGCCAGTTTTAACGCCAACGTCTTAGTGTTGATGGTCGCCACATCAATCTGGTCGACAATCATCATGCGACCTTCGCGGAGCAGCTCCGACAGAATGGAGCGGATGGCCAACCGGTACATTTTGCGATTGACCTTCTGTTCGTAATTGCGCGGCCGCGCAGCAAAGGCACGCCCACCGGTACGCCAAAGTGGCCCACGTGTGGTGCCGGCACGCGCTTGCCCGGAACCTTTTTGTTTCCATGGTTTACGACCGCCGCCCCGTACTTCCGCCCGAGTTTTCTGCTTCTTGGTGCCAGAACGTGCGGCCGCGAAATAGGCGGTCACTACCTGGTGGATTAAGGCCTCGCGATAGGGTTCGGCGAACACGCTATCGGACACCACGAGACTCCCGCTCGCTCCGCCAGTACTAAAAGAATGCAGTTGGAGATCCATTGCGCTGGCCCCTATTTCTTCGCTTTGACGCTAGGCTTTATCAGCACATCGCCACCGCGTGCGCCTGGTACGGCGCCTTTAATCAATAGCAAGTTGCGTTCGACATCGACACGCACCACCTGTAAACGCTGAATCGTCCGCTGTTTCGCACCCATGTGCCCCGACATCTTTTTGCCTTTAATCACTCGGCCGGGCGTCTGGCGTTGGCCAATCGACCCCGGCGAGCGATGCGACAACGAGTTGCCGTGAGTCGCATCACCCATTGAAAAGTGATGACGCTTAATGGTGCCTGCGAAACCTTTGCCGATCGTCACGCCGGTTACATCAACCCAAGCGCCAACTTCGAAGAGCTCGACGCGTAGCGCGGCCCCCGTTTTGAGTTCGTCAGTGACGTCCTCAGGGTTAAGCCGGAACTCCCACAGCCCGCGCCCAACTTCGGCAGACTGCTTGATAAATTCGCCGCCTTCCGGTTTCGCGATACGATTGCGATGTTTGCTTCCCGTGGTGATCTGCACCGCAAGGTAACCATCGGTGTCGGGCGTTTTTACCCGGATGACGCGGTTCGGCTGAACCTCAACCACGGTCACAGGCACTGCTTCGCCCTCTGCCGTGTAAATCCGCGTCATGCCGCGTTTGCTTCCTACAAGTCCGAGTGACATGGGTTCGCTCTCAGTTCAGCTTGATTTGGACGTCCACGCCGGCGGCGAGGTCCAGTTTCATCAGTGCGTCAACCGTCTTATCGGTCGGATTCACGATATCCAGCAACCGCTTGTGGGTCCTGATTTGGTACTGATCGCGCGCATCCTTGTCACCATGCGGGGCGACCAATATCGTAAAACGCTCAGTTTTTGACGGAAGGGGGATCGGGCCGCGGATCTGCGCACCGGTGCGCTTCGCGGTCTCCACGATCTCCCGAGTCGACTGGTCGATCAGTCGATGGTCGAAGGCCTTGAGACGAATCCGGATGACCTGCTGGTTCATAATTTTTTCCTACTGCGAGCCGCCCCCAGGGCGCGCTCAGGCACTTTTTTTACAATTCTTTTTAAGCCGTGCGGCGCAAGCTCTTAGGCAATGATCTTCGCGACCACGCCGGCACCTACTGTCCGACCACCTTCGCGGATGGCGAAGCGCAAGCCTTCTTCCATCGCGATCGGGCTGTGCAGTTGCACTGTCACCTTCACGTTGTCGCCCGGCATCACCATTTCAATGCCCTCCGGCAACTCTACCGCGCCCGTCACGTCCGTCGTCCGAAAATAAAACTGCGGACGGTAGTTGTTGAAAAACGGCGTATGGCGACCACCTTCTTCTTTCGACAACACGTAGACCTCCGCCTCAAAGTGAAAGTGAGGCTTCACGCTGCCAGGCTTGCACAGCACTTGACCACGCTCCACGTCTTCCCGCTTGAGGCCACGCAGCAACACACCGACGTTGTCGCCAGCACGTCCTTCATCCAGTAGTTTGCGGAACATTTCCACACCCGTGCACGTCGACTTGACCGTGTCACGAATGCCGACCACTTCCACTTCTTCGCCAACTTTTACGATCCCGCGCTCAACCCGACCCGTCACTACCGTGCCGCGACCCGAAATGGAGAACACGTCTTCAATGGGCAGCAAGAAAGGCTTGTCCACCGGACGCTCGGGCAGCGGAATGTAGCTGTCCATCGCGTCGATCAGCTTCCAGATCGAAGGAATCCCAATCTCGCTCTCATCCCCTTCTAGGGCCTTCAGCGCGCTGCCCACAATGACCGGCGTGTCGTCGCCAGGAAACTTGTACAGATCCAACAGCTCGCGAACTTCCATCTCAACCAGTTCTAGCAGCTCTGCGTCGTCAACCATGTCCGCCTTGTTCATGTACACCACGATGAACGGCACACCGACCTGACGCGCCAGCAAAATGTGCTCCCGGGTCTGCGGCATCGGGCCGTCGGCCGCCGACACCACCAACACCGCGCCGTCCATTTGCGCCGCACCCGTGATCATATTCTTCACGTAATCCGCATGACCGGGGCAGTCAACGTGCGCGTAGTGGCGGTTTTGGCTTTCGTATTCCACGTGCGAGGTCGCAATCGTGATGCCACGTTCCCGCTCTTCCGGCGCGTTATCGATTTGATCGTACGCTTTCGCCTCACCACCAAATTTCTTAGAGGTGACCACCGTCAAGGCTGCTGTTAACGTCGTCTTGCCGTGATCCACGTGACCGATCGTTCCGACATTCACGTGCGGTTTCGTGCGTGAAAATTTTTCCTTGGCCATGGCGCTTCTAACCTCTACTTCGTATCCAGAAAATCCCGTTTCAGGGGTATGGAGTTTATTAAGGCGCTTAGGAGCGCCGGGTCACGGTCTCAGCAACGCTTTTTGGCGCTTCAACATAACGGGAGAATTCCATCGTGTAGGTCGCTCTTCCCTGCGTTGCGGAACGCAGATCAGTGGAGTAACCAAACATTTCCGACAGCGGCACTTGCGCTTTAATAAGGCGTCCCGCTGGAGAATCTTCCGCACCTTCTAACATGCCGCGCCGACGGTTTAAGTCGCCGTTGACGGTCCCGACATAGTCTTCTGGCGTGACGACTTCGACCGCCATCACGGGTTCCAGCAGCACTGGCTTGGCTTTTTGGGCTGCCTCTTTAAAGGCCATTGAGCCCGCAATCTTGAACGCCATTTCGATTGAATCGACGTCGTGGTACGAACCATCGTACAAAGTCACTTTGATATCGACCATCGGGTAACCCGCGACGACACCGTTGGTCAGTGCTTCTTCCATTCCTTTTTGTACAGCTGGGATGTACTCCTTAGGGATCACGCCACCGACGATACCGTTGACGAACTCAAACCCTTTGCCCGATTCGTTGGGTTCCATCTTGATCACGACATGTCCGTACTGGCCGCGGCCACCGCTCTGCCGAACAAACTTGCCTTCTTGCTTTTCCACGATGGCGCGGATGGTCTCTCGGTAAGCTACCTGTGGCTTGCCCACATTCGCCTCGACTTTAAATTCACGCCGCATGCGGTCGACGATGATTTCCAGATGAAGCTCGCCCATGCCGGCGATAATGGTGTGCCCCGATTCTTGGTCGGTCGACACCCGGAAGGAGGGGTCTTCGGCCGCCAGGCGCTGGAGTGCAACGCCCATCTTCTCCTGATCGGCCTTGGTCTTGGGCTCTACTGCCACCGCGATCACAGGCTCAGGAAATTCCATCCGCTCTAGCGTGATGATTTTGTCTAACGCGCACAGCGTATCGCCGGTCGTGACATCTTTGATGCCTACCGCGGCCGCGATATCGCCAGCCCGCACTTCCTTGATTTCTTCCCGTGAATTGGCGTGCATTTGCAGCAATCGACCAATACGTTCCTTGCGATCTTTAACCGGGTTGTACACCGAATCGCCAGAAGCCAACACGCCCGAGTAGACGCGGAAGAAAGTCAGCGTGCCCACAAATGGGTCGGTCGCTATTTTGAATGCTAATGCCGCGAAGGGCGCATCGTCGGCAGCGGGCCGGCGCTCTTCGGTGCCATCTTCCAGCAGGCCCTTGATACCTTCGACATCATTAGGCGCAGGTAGGAATTCGATTACGGCGTCGAGCATTGCCTGCACGCCTTTATTCTTAAAGGCCGAACCACAGACGACGGGCACGATTTCGTTGCGAATAGTGGCCGCACGGACGCCCAATTTAATTTCTTCTATCGTGAGCGGAATGCCGTTGAGATATTTTTCAGTGAACGCTTCGCTCGCGTCGGCAGCTGCCTCGACTAATTTTTCCCGCCACACGGCGCACTCCGCCAACATGCCCTCGGGGATGTCGCGCAGCTCGAACGTCATACCAAGGGATTCTTCGTCCCAATAAATGGCTTTTTCCGCGATCAGGTCAATAATGCCTTCGAATTTCTCTTCCGCACCGATCGGCAACTGCAGCGGAATAGCACGCGCGTTTAGCCTGTCGGAAATCTGTTCTACAACCCGAAGAAAATCCGCTCCGGCGCGATCCATCTTGTTAATGAACGCTAGCCGGGGCACGCCGTATTTGTTTGCTTGGCGCCACACGGTTTCGGACTGGGGCTGCACCCCACCGACCGCGCAAAACACCGCGACCGCGCCATCCAGAACCCGCAGCGAGCGCTCTACTTCAATCGTGAAATCCACATGACCTGGCGTGTCAATGATATTGATACGGTGTTCGGCAAATTGCTTCGCCATACCCCGCCAGAAGCAGGTGGTGGCGGCCGACGTAATGGTGATGCCGCGCTCTTGCTCTTGTTCCATCCAGTCCATGGTGGCGGCGCCATCGTGAACTTCGCCAATTTTGTGCGAACGGCCGGTGTAAAAAAGGATGCGCTCAGTGGTGGTTGTCTTGCCGGCGTCAATGTGCGCGGCAATACCAATATTGCGGTAACGGTCGATGGGTGTTGTGCGTGCCACGATTGCAGTTCCTTGGGTTCTTCTCGCTTACCAGCGGTAATGAGAGAAGGCGCGGTTCGCCTCGGCCATCTTGTGAGTGTCTTCGCGCTTCTTCACCGCGGTGCCGCGATTGTCGAAGGCGTCGATAAGTTCGCCGGCTAGCCGCCGACCCATGGATTTCTCGCCTCTTTTGCGGGCGGCATCAACTAACCAACGCATCGCCAGCGCGCTGCGGCGACCTGGGCGCACCTCGATAGGCACTTGGTAGGTGGCGCCGCCAACTCGGCGGGACTTAACTTCAACACGGGGTTCTACGTTACCTAGCGCTTGCTTGAAAATGTCCACGGGTTCACCGCGACCTTTTTTCGACATTTCGCTGAGGGCGCCGTAGACGATTTTCTCGGCTACGGATTTCTTCCCGTCCGACATGACCATATTGATAAATTTGGCCACGACCTGATCGATGTACTTTGGATCAGGAAGGATTTCTCGTTTTGCGGCGACGCGTCTTCTGGACATGGCTTAGGCGATCTCGAGACTATTACGTGAACGATTGAGGCAGTTACTTCGACTTGCCGCTCTTGCCCGGCTTGCCGGCGGGCGCAGACTTACCGGCCTTCGGCCGCTTGGCGCCGTATTTGGAACGCGCTTGGCGCCGGTCATTAACGCCGGAGGTGTCAAGCGTACCGCGCACAGTGTGGTAGCGAACGCCGGGCAAATCCTTGACGCGACCGCCGCGGATTAGAATCACCGAGTGCTCTTGAAGGTTGTGACCTTCGCCGCCGATGTAGGTCGTGACTTCTTGGCCGTTGGTCAACCGAACCCGGGCGACTTTACGTAACGCGGAGTTAGGCTTCTTTGGCGTAGTTGTGTAGACACGGGTACATACACCGCGCTTCTGCGGGCAACCTTCCAACGCGGGCACTGCGCTTTTGGTCCGCAGGCTGCGCCGGGGCTTTCGCACGAGCTGATTGATTGTGGCCATATGCCGTGTCCCATCTCCGCCCCCGCAGGGGTCGTCAAATTTTACCGATAGACACAGCGGCGCGTTTTTGGCGCCGCGGCGTGTACTTTTTATTGTCGGCCGAGGCTCAACACCCCGCGCTGCTTCCGCTGCTGCCTGCCGGACGATCGCCCGTAGCGGTTTTTTTGACCGCCGAAGGGTACTTAGTACGGGGTTTGCCGGTGCGGAAAATGCGACAGGCTTTTAGTGGTCGGCCTGTCGCAGGAGCGGGATTATAAGGAAGCGATTCCTATAGTGTCAACAACCGCTACGCTTCCGGCACCGCATCCCCCGCAGGCGGCACGTCGGCCGTGACCACGGGTTCGCCAACGGGTGTATTAAAGGCAAAGTTAGCCGCGTCAGCGCCGGTCACACGCCGGCGCCGCCGGTCCGTGTGATAAGCAAACCCGGTTCCCGCCGGGATGAGCCTGCCCACAATGACGTTCTCCTTTAGTCCGCGGAGCTCGTCTCGCTTGCCCGACACAGAAGCCTCTGTAAGCACCCGCGTGGTCTCTTGGAACGAGGCTGCAGAGATAAAGGACTCTGTGGCCAGCGACGCCTTGGTGATGCCCAGGAGCAATTGCTGGTAGGTCGCAGGCTCTTTTCCGCCCTTAATCATCCGGTCGTTCTCTTCGAACAGCCGTTCTTTCTCGATCTGCTCCCCAGCCAAGAAACGCGTATCCCCGGATTTCGATACCTCGACCTTCCGCAACATTTGCCGAACGATCGTTTCGATATGCTTATCGTTGATCTTCACGCCTTGCAGTCGGTAGACCTCTTGCACTTCGTTGACGATGTAGCGCGTGAGTTCCGGCACACCCTTGAGGCGCAGAATGTCGTGAGAATCAGGAGAACCGTCACAGATGACGTCGCCCATCTCTACGTGCTCGCCTTCGAACACACCGACGTGGCGCCATTTGGGGATCAGCGTCTCGAACTCTTCCGCGTGCTCTGCACGAATAATGAGGCGCTGCTTACCTTTGGTATCTTTACCGAATGAAATGGTGCCGCTGGTTTCCGCGAGAATCGCGGGCTCTTTAGGCTTGCGGGCTTCAAAGAGGTCGGCAACCCGTGGCAGACCACCCGTGATGTCCCGCGTTTTTGAGGACTCTTGCGGAATTCTCGCCACGACCTCGCCGATTTTGACTTGCTTGCCATCCTCAACGGCCACCAAGGCGTTGGGGGGCAAGAAGTACTGGGCAGTGAGCTCAGTACCGGGAATTTTAATTTCCCGGCCATTGCTATCCACCAACTGAATCATCGGGCGCAGCTCTTTGGCAGCCGATCCGCGTTGCTTTGGATCGGTGACCACGATGCTCGATAGCCCCGTAATGTCGTCGATCTGCCGCACCACCGTGCCTCCCTCCACGATATCTTTGAAGCGAACGGTACCGTCCACCTCGGTGATAATGGGGTGGGTATGGGGATCCCAGTTAGCCACGTTCTGGCCCGGTTTGACCACGCCGCCTTCTTGCACGCTGATGGTGGCGCCGTAAGGCGGCTTATAACGTTCGCGCTCGCGACCGATGTCATCGATAACCACGAGTTCGCCCGATCGCGAGACTGAAATTAGCGTCCCATCCTCGCGCTTGAGCGCCTTGATGTTCTGTAGGCGCACCGTACCGCCAAACTTGACCTCGATGCTGCTGACGGCTGCGGCACGCGAAGCCGCACCACCGATGTGGAAGGTTCGCATCGTTAACTGGGTGCCAGGCTCGCCGATGGATTGCGCCGCGATGACGCCAACGGCTTCGCCGATATTAACCAAATGACCACGGGCCAAGTCGCGTCCGTAACACATCGCGCAGACCCCATAACGGGTCTCGCAGGTGATGGGGGACCGCACGGTTACTTCGTCCACGCCGAGTTCGTCGAGGAGCGCCACCCATTTTTCGTCGAGCAACGTGCCCGCTGGAGCGACCGTCGCGTCGTTGCCACTGCGCAGAACGTCCTCGGCCAAAACGCGGCCCAGTACACGGTCGCGCAGCGCTTCAACCACGTCGCCACCCTCGATGAGGGAGGCGATTAAGATGCCCTTTTCGGTACCGCAGTCGGTTTCGGTCACCACGAGATCTTGCGCCACATCGACCAGTCGACGCGTGAGGTAACCGGAATTGGCGGTCTTTAGCGCGGTGTCAGCCAAGCCTTTACGCGCGCCGTGAGTCGAGATGAAGTACTGGAGTACGTTCAAGCCTTCCCGGAAATTAGCTGTGATGGGAGTTTCGATGATAGAACCATCGGGCTTCGCCATCAGGCCCCGCATACCGGCCAATTGGCGGATCTGCGCAGCGGAACCACGCGCGCCGGAGTCCGCCATCATGTAAATGGAATTAAAAGATTTCTGGCGAATCTCCGTCCCTTTTTCTTTCCCATCTTTGTACACGGCGATGTCGGTGCCCAGTTTATCCATCATGGCCTTGGCCACTTGGTCGTTCGTGTGGGACCAGATATCAACCACTTTGTTGTAGCGCTCACCGGTCGTCACGAGCCCGTTGGAGTACTGCTCCTCGATTTCCTTTACGCCCTCTTCGGCGGCATCGATGATGGCTTTCTTCTCATCGGGAACCACCATATCGTCCACGCCGATGGACACGCCGGAGCGGGTCGCGTGGTGGAAACCGGTGTACATCAGGCGGTCGGCGAAGATAACGGTTTCTTTCAAACCTACATTGCGATAGCAGGAGTCGAAGAGCCGGGAAATAGAGCGCTTGTCGAGGGGCTTATTGATCAGCGCAAAAGGCAAGCCTTTCGGTAGCACGGTCGAGAGCAACGCGCGGCCCACGGTGGTTTCTACTAGGCTGGTGCTCTC
>CAIPNE010000289.1 GCA_903866355.1 uncultured Gammaproteobacteria bacterium | reverse complement strand
GGCTATAGCTCACGGCATAACCTTAGTGAGGATGTCAGCACCGAATTCCCCAACACTACTGAAGTTCTGATTGACGCCACGCTGCGCGCGCCGCCACCCGTTGCACGTCGGCCGGTCACTACGCTGCCGCCCGAGACCTCAACGGGCGGTATCAAAGGGAACTAATTTCTAGGCAAGGAGGCCAGAATGAAATTTAACCAGCTGTTTAATTATGCCGTTGCGGCAAATTTCTCCTATGCCTTCTGGCCCGAGCGCCAGACCTTGAATCCGCCGGATCTCGCTGCCGCGGCGCTCGACGCCCAATTGATTTCCCCAGCGTGGGCGGCGCAGGTATTTAGTCAATGGGGTTGGACGGTGCCGACGGCGGGCATCGCCCCTAACGACGCCGAGGGCTTTGCCGCCAATTGGGTGGTGACGCCCACTGAGCAAATTCTCGCTATTCGTGGCACGGAATTTAGCGACAGCATGCTGGACCTGGTGCGGGCACTGCTGCCTGGCGCGCAGCTGAGTGAGGCCAGTATTTTGGATTTCTTTGGCGCCGATTTAGTGGACATCGGCGGTTTGGGTGTGGCGCTGGGCCAGGCCACGAGCTTGCTGAATTATGTCGCGCGCAGTGTCGCCGCCAGCGGTAGTGCCGTCGCGCAGTATGTGCTGCAGCGGGCGTCTGCCTTTGAGTTATTGCCGTCGCCGGTACCAGACGGGCGGCTGTCGATAGCGTTTTCTGAACCGGGTCCGGCGGCCCTACGTCATTATTTTTGGTTCGATACTCAGACCACTTCCGGCTTGGGTTTGCTCAACCCGAACTTGCCGATCACCGTGACCGGGCACTCCTTGGGCGGCCATCTGGCAGCCCTCGCGCTGCGGGTTTTCCCCCAAGTGTTCACCCAGGCCGTGTTGTTCAACGCGGCGGGTTTTGATCACCTAGGCTCGGCGCAACTCACCGAGGCCTTTGTGGCAGGGGCGGGCACTTTGGTCGCCACCCTGCCGGCGCCAGATTTTCGCGGGCTCGCGGCGCGTCTCCTCAACGTGGTGAGCGAGAGTTCTAGCCAGGGCAATGATTTGGCGATCATCCCCTCGGCGCTCACGGGCGTCGAGCGCTTGCCGGCCCCAACCTTAATCCGCACCGAGCTCAACAGCCACGGCATGGATCCCCTCATGGAAAGTCTGGCGGTGCTCGCGACGCTAGAGAATTTAGGTCCGGATTTATCACCTCGCGCCCTCGAGGAAATTTTCGATGCCGCCTCGACGCGGGCCGAGGATTCCATCGAACAACTCGTGGCGGGCCTGTCGGGCGTGCTGGATCGACGCCGCGTGTTCACTCCCCTCGGGGTGAGTTGGATTGGCTACTCAGATGACGCCGCCGTTTTCAACGCGCGCAACCTTTTACAGGATGCCTTGTTGCCCATTACACAAGGGTTTGCGGCACACCCTAACGCGCGCTTGGTGTCCTTGTTGGATTTGGCACCGGCGACGTTGGCCGGGCTTGCGCTGGGGTCGACCGCGTATCGCTATGCTTTACGGGAATTCAATCCCTACGCCGTGGTCGGTGACGACGCCCTGTATACCGAGCGGGTCAGTGGGCCACTGCTGACAACGCAACAAACCTCTGCGGCCGAATGGGCCGACCGGGCGCAGATGTTTGTCTATGAAATGAGTCGCCGCCGCAACGACAGAGCTAGCCCCTTCGTGGCGGGTGAGAGTGCCACGCGCTTTGCGGACCTCCGCACCGGGCTTGAGTTTCAGGTCCAGCCGCTGGCGTTAGATCGGGTGCTGGCGCCCCCACCGATGCGCGTGGTGTTTGGTTCGGATCTGGCCGACGACAGCGATGCGCTAGCAGGCAGCGCCGGGCCCGATCGGCTCTACGGTGGCGCCGGTGCCGATGTGCTGGAGGGTGCGTCGGGTGCGGATGTGCTGGAAGGTGGCACGGGCCAAGATCTTTTGCTGGGGGGAGACGGCCGCGACACGCTGATCGGCGGCCCCGGCGACGATGCGCTTTATGGCAACACCCAGGCGAGTGGCGAGGACGACTGCACCGATTGGTTAATCGGCGGGCCCGGTAACGATGCGCTCTACGCCGCCGGTGGGGATGTGGTGCGCGATACGGATGGTCAGCTATGGGTCTGGGCCAATCAGAGCTGGGCGCCGGTGAGTGGCGCGCCCCTGCGGGCGCTGCCCGGCTCGCCCACGGTACGGGTGTTCGAAACCACCGAGGGGCCAAGTCTGCTGTTGGTCTGGAATGAATTAACCCGCGAGCTGCGGGTAGGCGGGGTGAGCGTCCTTGATTTCACGCCAGGGGATCTGGGGATTCAATTTCCCGATCTTCCTGGCCTGCCAGCCGTGCCGGTGCAACGCGGTACCCCAGCGGAGGATGTGCTTTCCGGTAGCGCGTTACCCGACCAACTCGAGGGTTTGGCCGGTGCCGATCGTCTACGCGGATTGGCGGGCGAGGATCGCCTATACGGCGGCGCAGGCGCCGATATTTTGCTGGGTGATGAGGGTGCAGATCAGTTGGTCGGCGAGGAGGGGCGTGATGTCTTGTTGGGCGGCGAGGATGCTGATCAGCTGGACGGCGGGGCAGATAACGATGCCTTGAGTGGCGATGCGGGCAACGATCTCTTGCGAGGTGGCGAGGGCGACGATTTCCTGGCCGGCGGCCCCGACGTGGATGTGTTGCTGGGGGGCGAGGGCGACGACGTCCTGATCGCCGGTTTGTCCTTTCTTGAACCCCTCGCCGACTGGCAGGTGGTGCGTGGCACGTCCCCTTTGGGTCAGGTCTTGCGAGACCCGCGCAGTTTAAGCCTGCTGCAGTTTGGCCCGGTGAGTTTGGGACAAGCCAATTGGCCCAGTGATGCCAGTGGTGATTGGCTCTACGGCGAAGCGGGTGACGATTTTCTCATCGGCAGCGCGGGGGATGATGACCTCGATGGTGGCCCCGGCGACGACACTGCTCTGGGCGGGGATGGCCACGACACTTTGCGCGGTGGTCCGGGTGCCGACCATCTGCGAGGCAGCGGTGGTGCCGACGTTCTTGAAGGGGGCGCGGGCGACGATTTTCTCGTTGGATACGGCGATCGCGCTGACGGCGCAGCCCCCGATGGTGCCGACCAATTGAGTGGTGGGGACGGCGCGGATGAGCTTCAGGGTGGCCCCGGTAACGACTGGCTAGCGGGTGATGCGGGTGCGGATCGCCTCTTTGGCGATGTCGGGGACGACAAACTTTGGGGGGGCGACGACAGCGATGTGCTGTGGGGTGATAGCGGTGACGATGAACTGCGCGGCGAGGCCGGTAGCGATGAGCTTCAGGGTGGCGCCGGTGCGGATCGCCTGTTTGGCGGGACTGGTGAAGATGTGCTCGACGGCGGCGATGGCGATGACGAACTGCACGGCGAGGCGGGTAATGACGCCCTGCTGGGCGGTGACGGCAACGACCATCTACTGGGTGGTGCGGGTGCCGATCGGCTCACGGCTGGCAGCGGTGAGGATTGGCTGGTGGGCGGCCCGGGGGCGGATGTGTTGCTGGGCGGTACCGGCAATGACACCTATTGGCTAATGGCCGGCGATGGCCAAGATGTGTGGGCCGATACTGGCGGCGAGGACCTCATTTGGCTGCGCGATGCGCCCAATTTGGTGAACTGGCAGAGCATTGAAAACGGCAACGCCTTGGTCTTGTTGCAGCCCAATGGCGACGCCTTGACCCTACAGAATTGGCGCACTTCTGGGCCGGAAACCCTGCGTTTTGGCAGTGCTGGTGTGCTCGACGGCGAACATCTTTTGGCACCCGAGTGGGCGGGGATCGTGGCAACTGTTACCACCGCTGGTGCGCATGGCAGCGCCGGTGATGACTATCTTAATCTGGCGCTGGCGGGCGGGCCGGTCACGGCTGGCGCGGGTAATGATCACTACGTGCTGGAGGCGCACACGCACACGCAAATCGAAGACTCTAGCGGCCAAAACACCCTGGTTTTCCCGCGCGAGATGACGCTAGCAAGCGTCGTGCTGGCGTTGCAGGATAATGCTTGGCAGTGGTCTTGCGAAGACTTGCTGGTGGTGGCTGCCCCCAATACTTTTGCGCGCTATGTTTTTGGTGGGGGTACTACGTTAACGGCTGAGCAAATGCGCGAGCGCTTTCTACACGAGGTGCCGCTCGCGCCGCGCACTGGGGAGCAACTTGGCAATCGG
>CAIPNE010000288.1 GCA_903866355.1 uncultured Gammaproteobacteria bacterium | reverse complement strand
TTCGACTTGAAACGCTTCCCAATAAAAAACGCGACTTCATGTGGTAACCGAATGGTGGTTGTCTCAGCTTTGCTGAGCAAAATGGCCACTCTTGTTTCTAGTTCCGGTGGCTCAATGGCAACCGTTAACCCCCAACCAAACCGTGATTTCAGCCGGTCCTCTACCCCTGTCACTTCTTTCGGGTAGCGATCGCAGGTCAAAATGATTTGCTGTTGACTCTCGAGTAATGCATTAAACGTGTGGAAAAGTTCCTCTTGCGAGCGCTCTTTGCCTGCAAAAAACTGGATGTCGTCGATCAACAAGGCATCGACGGACCGGTAGTACTTTTTGAATTCGTTGATGGTGTTGTGCTGTAACGCACGCACCATATCCCCAACAAACCGTTCTGAATGTAGGTAGGCAACTTTGGCATTAGGACGATGTAACAGAATGTGATTGCCCACCGCGTGCATGAGGTGGGTCTTTCCCAAACCAACCCCACCGCAGATAAATAGCGGGTTATACGATTTCCCTGGGTTTTCCCCAACTTGGATCGATGCGGCGCGCGCTAGCTGATTAGATTTTCCTTCAATGAAATTGTCGAACGAGAAGTCTTTTCTGACGGTCGTTACTGGGCGTTTTCGCGGTCGCGTTGGCGCCTCCGGCTCTGCGGGGGCGACACTTGCTGTCTGTATCGCCATTTCGGGCATAGCAGACTGTTGTAGCACCACGATCTGCACGGGCGTTGCGCCACCACTCTCTTGAGCTACGAATTCGACAATCCGCGGCCAATATTTGTCACGCACCCAATCCAGCACAAAACGGTTAGGCGCTCCCAGCTGCAGCTGCCCGTCTTTTTCGTTGGCTGCTAGGGGTCGAATCCAAGTGTTGTACTGTTGCGACGTCAATTCCTCTTCAAGCCTGGCCAGACAGCGCTGCCACAAGTCACTCATATTGGGGTTTGTCCAGAACTAACGACGGACCGGTGAGTTTATACCCCCAGTCAAAGCCTGACCACGCGCGGCATAGCCGGGATAATCGGTTTTATTTGACACCAATTGTCCGTGGCTCGTACCATCTGCCGCCAGAAAGCCGTGCGTCCTTAACCTTCCCCAACACGGCCCCGTGACGATCAGAGACAAAGCACATGAAACGTACCTATCAGCCCAGCAAATTAAAACGCGCCCGCGCCCATGGCTTCCGCGCCCGCATGAGAACCCGTGGGGGTCGAAACGTCATCCGAGCCCGTCGCGCTAAGGGTCGGCAGCGTCTCACGCAGGTCTGAACAATCTATCTAGCCACTTTACGCAGGACCAGCGCCTGCGGGTTGCGGCAGAATTCGATGTGTTGTTTCGCCTAGGCACTCGCGCGTCAGACTCCTATTTCACGGTGATAGCCCACCCTAACGCGCTCGGTCACGCTCGATTAGGTATTGCTGTCAGCAAGAAAGTATCGCGGCGAGCGGTGGACCGCAATCGTCTAAAACGCCTCCTTCGAGAAAGCTTTCGCCAGTCATCAGTGCGCGTGGTGGCTTTGGATATCATGGTGTTGGCAAAGCCGACGAGCGTGCTGGCTAATCGCCGTGCGCTCTCCACAGCCCTCGATAAACGCTGGCAATCCTTGGTCTTTTTCTCCCAACAATTTCCAACCCCAACATAAAGCACGCTCGGATGACTATTGAAAACGTACGATTAGTTCTGGTTGTCGTTCTGAGCTTTATTGCGCTGGTGCTCTGGGACACTTGGCAACGTGATTACGGCAACGTCCCCGCTCCACTCGCCAAAGTCGCCCCAACCCTTCCATCCGTACGGGCTACCGACAGTCCACCATTACCCGCGGTAGCGGCAGTACCCGTGGCACCTACCGCACCCCCGACCGCCTTAGCCTCACCGCCAAGCCAGCAGCCCATTCTGGTTGAGACGGATGTATTTTCTCTGGAGATTAACCCGGCCGGTGGTACTTTCCAAAAATTAAAACTCCGAAAATTCCCAGAGTCTGTTGCCGACAAAAAAAGGTTATTTGCGCTGCTTGACCAAAGCGCCACCCGCGATTTCATCGCCCAAAGCGGCCTCAAAAGCGCGGGCGAAAGCGCGGATCATTACGCAGAATTCCATGTCGAGAGCCATTCCTACACCCTGTCGCAGGACGCACAAAATCTTGAAGTGCCACTGTCTTGGGAGTCTTCGACGGGTGTTCGAGTCACCAAAATTCTGGGGTTTAAGCGCGGTAGCTACGAAGTCACCGAGCGTTTCAAAGTTGAAAACAACAGCAGTGCGCCCTGGAAATTTCACCATTACCAGCAGCTACAGCAAGTCGTAGTACCCGTCGGTCACCAATTAGTGCCCACTTTCACTGGTGTTGCGCTGTCGTCACCGGTAAGCCGTTACGAGAAATTTGATTATGAGAATCTGGCAGAAGAACCGTTAGACCGAACTGCCGCCGGTGGCTGGTTGGCCATGGTGGAGCACTATTTTGTGGCAGCGTTACTGCCTGCCGCCACCACCCAGCAGCACTATTATTCGTTTGTAATTGGTGCCGATCGCTACGTGCTGGGCTACTACGGGCCGGAAACCGAGTTGGCGCCTAACGCCAGTGTTTCCATTGATTCGCGACTGTACCTGGGCCCGAAACTACAAGAGGTATTGCCTAGCGTCGCGCCGGGACTCGAATTAACGGTCGACTACGGCGTGCTTTGGTTTATTGCGAAGGGCTTGTTTTGGACTCTGAATGAACTGAATTTGCTGTTCGGTAACTGGGGCTGGTCGATTGTCGTCCTGACCCTCCTGATCAAGCTGGCCTTCTATCCGTTATCGGCCGCGGGCTATCGCTCCATGGCGAGGATGCGCGTTGTTCAACCGCGACTCATGCAGCTGCGCGAGCGCTACGCCGACGACAAAGCCCGCATGAATCAAGGGATGATGGAACTCTATAAGCAGGAGAAAATTAATCCGCTGGGTGGTTGTTTACCGATCCTGGTGCAAATCCCCGTGTTCATTTCCCTGTATTGGATGATTCTCGAAAGTGTCGAGCTTCGCCAAGCACCTTTCATATTCTGGATTCATGATCTCTCGATCAAAGATCCTTTCTATGTGCTGCCAGTACTGATGCTGATCAGCATGTGGATGCAGACGCGTATGAACCCCACGCCACCGGATCCTATCCAAGCGAAAGTGATGCAAATCATGCCGCTGGCTTTTGGCGTTTTCTTTGCTTTTTTCCCCGCTGGCTTGGTGCTTTACTGGTTCGTTAACAACGTGCTGTCCATTTCTCAGCAGTATTATGTCACTCGTCAAATAGAAGCTGCCGCCGCCGCTAAGCCAAGCCGCCCCTAACCTTAGGGAAAAACGTGGCTGTCGAATCCCAGACCATCGCCGCTATTTCTACCGCGCCCGGTCGCGGGGCCGTGGGAATCGTGCGGGTGTCTGGAACGGGAGCCGGCCAAATTGCGACCTGTTTGGCCGGCCTCGTGCCCTCGCCCCGAGTGGCGACGCTGCGCACTTTGCGGAGCGCCGCGGGCGCTCTGATTGACCAAGGTTTATGTCTTTTTTTCCCAGCCCCAGCCTCCTACACCGGTGAGGACATGCTGGAACTGCAGGTCCACGGTGGACCGGCGGTGCTACGCGAATTGCTAAATGCCTGCTGCGCGGCGGGTGCACGTCAAGCACGCCCCGGCGAGTTCACGGAACGGGCTTTCCTCAATGGAAAACTCGACCTTTTGCAGGCCGAAGCGGTTGCCTCTTTGATTGAGAGTTCTAGTGCACAGGCCGCACGTGCTGCGGCGCGCGCTTGTGCTGGCGATTTTTCGCTGGCGGTTCAAGGAATCACTCAACAGCTCATCGAGCTGCGGGTGATACTCGAGGCCACGATCGATTTTTCGGACGAAATACCCGCCTTTTCGGCCGATGCACACACCGCCAAGGCGTTCGATAACCTGCGTCAGGACCTGCAGCGACTGCTGCAGAAAGCGTACGCTGGCGCGCGTCTAGCGGAAGGCGTGGAAGTGGCGATACTCGGACTACCTAACACCGGGAAGTCCACCTTGCTCAATCGACTGTGCGGTGAAGACCGGGCGATTGTGACGCCGATTGCCGGTACTACACGTGATGTATTGAGCGTGGACGTGGACTTGGACGGCGTGCTGTTTCGTCTGCACGACACCGCGGGTCTACGTGATACAGCCGACCCCATCGAGCACGAAGGCGTGCGCCGCGCGCGCGCGCGCGCGCTCACCGCCGATCTCATCGTGCAAGTGCTCAGCGCCGAGGCCGCCGCGCTGGCTGATCCGCCGGAAATTAGTGCCGCACTGGCGCGTGGCCAACGCGTGCTGCGGGTAATTAATAAAATGGATCTCGTTAACGGGACCGCGCGTTTCATCCCCAGTGTGACAGGCGGAGAGGTGTGGGTTTCCGCGTTGCTGGGGCAGGGAATCGAGCTGCTGCGTGCCGCTCTGCTGGAAGCAGCCGGGGTTGTGGATAGCGCGGAAGCGCCGTTTACGGCTCGTGCTCGACATGTGCGGGCATTAGAAAAAACGGCGGAAGCCATCGCCGAGGCAGAAATTCAATTCCGAGACGCCGCGATAGAACTCGTCTGTGAGCACCTCCGCCTCGCGCACAACACCCTCGAGGAATTAACCGGCGTCTACACGACGGAAGATCTGTTGGGCGCGATTTTCGCCACTTTTTGTATTGGAAAATAGCGCCCCGATGCGCCAGCAGCCACCCTATTACGCGGCGCGGGCTGGTCTGCCATGACGCGCCTCTTGTTGGTGACGCTGAGTAATATTGGCGATTTGGTGATGACCACGCCCACCTTAATCGCCTTACACGAGGCTTTTCCGACGGCGAAAATCGATATCGTGGGCGACCGACGTTCGAGCGATTTGCTGATCCACTGTCCCTTTCTCGGCGATTTGTTTCATCGGGATAAACCCGCTGGTAATCGCGGTTTGTTGTCCTTGATCGGCGCGCTCCGACGCCGGCGTTATGCTGCCGTCGTCGACCTGAGAACGGACTTTCTTCCGTGGTTGTTACACGCCCAAGCGCGGAGCTTGAGATGGCTGGCGGGGCCGGCTGGGGAACACGCGGTGGAGCAACATTTCGCAGTGGGCGCGCGCTTGTTGAGCCGCCCTACGGCCATTCCGGCACCTTGTGTGTGGACTAACGACGAGAGCCGCCGGCACGCACAAAGCCTGCTCCAGTGCGTGCCGGGACGGCGGTTGGTCATCGCGCCAGGGGCCAATTGGGCCGGCAAGTGTTGGCCGTTGGCCCATTATGTGGCGCTGGCTAATCTGCTCCAGAAGGACTTTGATAGCCTGGTGATTCTGGGTAGCGCCGCCGATCAAACAGCCGCGGCTATTTTGCACACCCAAACGGTGCTGCCGAGCATCGACCTCGCGGGTCAAACCAGCCTGCTCCAGGCGGTTGCAGTGTTGGAGCAGTGCCATGCGTTTGTGGGCAATGATTCGGGCTTGGGCCACATGGCGGCGGCGTGCCGCGTGCCGACACTCACGGTTTTTGGGCCCGGCCGCCCCGCTCGCTATCGCCCCTGGGGTGCGCGTGCGGCGATCGTGTGTGCGCCTGACGCCGAGCTTTCGGCACTGGCGCCGGCCCAGGTCGCGATAAGTTTGCAGGCACATCTCGCCGATCGCGCGGCGTGCGACCACTGAGCCTCGCCGCTCAATATGCGCACACCGGGGTCAAAAATCGTGGTGTGTCGCAATGGCTGAGCTGCCGATTTTTGTTATCAATCTGGCGCGCGATGAACGGCGTCGAGCGCATATGCAACAGGTGTTGCCGCAGCTGGGTCTCCGCGCCGAGTTCGTGCTGGCCGTTGATGGGCACCAACTAAGCACCGCGGACCGCAGCGTCTACCAGCCGGCGCGCGCTTTGCGCGTCTACGGTGTACCGATGCTGGATACCGAAATAGCCTGCTATTTGAGCCACTACCGCCTGTGGCAACGCATGGTGCGCGAGGGCCTCAAGGTCGCTTTGATATTGGAAGACGACCTCGATATTCGCCCGGATTTCCCCCAGCTACTGGGCGAGTTGTTGGACGACCCCTCGCCGAGCTGGCAGGTGCTCCGTTTTGAGTCTCAGCGCAGTCGCGTGTTGAACCCGCAAAATCAAAAAGATCGGGGTAAACCGCTCAAAATTCTACAAGCGGGCACGCTTTTCGAGCTAAATATCCATGTTTTAGGCGGCGGTGCTTATCTCATGCGCCAAGAAGGCGCACGTCGCTTACTGGACTACGGACGGCAAATTTTTATGCCGTTGGATCAAACCATGGACCGTTTCTGGGAAAACGGCATCGTGCCCTACGTGATTAGGCCATTCCCAGTAAGCCAGCGCACGGCACTGGGTAGCAGTATTGGCGAACGAGCGGCCGGTCGGCACAGAAATTATCCGCTTTCCACGCGGATCGCTCGTCAATGGCAGCGCTGGCTGGACGGTCTGCGTAAAAGGATTTTCATCCTGTTGCGCTAATCCTAGGCGCTCTGCTCGCGGGGAGAACCAGTGGCTTTTGGCCGTGTGGTTGCCGCGGCACTACCCGGGGCTTGGCGGGTTGCCTGGAAGGCTAAGGCGGTGACATAAAGCCACGCCACCCACGTCGCGCGCCACAGCGGATATCCCACACACCACACGCTTAATGCCGCGGCGATCACCGCCACGCCGCTGGCTTGTACCGCGCGCGGCAGACGCCACAAGCACCTCAGCAAGTAGCCAAAACAACTGTAGAACGCCACCGCGCCCAATACGCCGAGGTCGAGCTGTGCCTGCAAGAGCACGTTGTGAGGGTACAGCGGCATGGCGGCCCGCAGTTGGGTGAGCGGTAAGCGGCCGGGAAGTGCCGGTATTTCCCCGCTGTTGCCGAAGCCATAGCCCAGCAGTGGACGTTCGGCAATTAACCGCCCGGCCAGCTGCCAGATATCCATACGGTGGCGCCACGACATGGGCTGGAAGACCTTCTGCGCAAGCTCCGAAGACCCCAACAAGGGCGCTGAAATGTGCGCCACGAGCACACTGGCGACCAGCAGCACGATGGCTGCTCGTGGGCGGAACCAGCTGAAGGCTAAGGTCAGTCCACCCACGATAAAGCCCAGGCGCGGGGCAGAGCCGTCACCCGCGAAAACCGCCCAACCCACCAGCAACCACGCCAGACTTGCGGCCCAACGCCATGGCCGGCTCAAGTGTGCGCTGGCCTGTGGCAATAACCAGCAGCTAACGACTAACGCTGCGGCTGGCACGTTGAGTTTAATCGCCGCGAGGACTACCCGTGCGCCCGGCAGCGAGCTGCGCAAGAGCGTATCGCTATAGGTTTGACCGGCGAGGAGCGCGGCGGCAATTAATAAACCGACGATGAAGCCTTTGGCGGCCAGAGCGGTGTGAGACGCCTGCGGCACCAGGGTTAGCCACAGCAGCGGCAGTGAAACCGCCAGAAATGCCAACGTCTTGCTCGCGGCCATGCTGGCGTTGCAGGCCCATAACGCGCTGGCCAGCCCCCACAAAGCTAACAATATAAGGCCGATGGTCGGGGGCGCTTTGAGTAGGCGGTCAAGGGGTAACCGGCGCCAGTAGCAGCCTAGAAAAATCAGCGCCGTCAGGGGCGCTAGCACGCCAGTTGGCGAGGGGGCGAGGACCATAAAAATGGGCATCAGCGCCAGAAATCCTGCCACTCCGGCGGCCGGCAGTGCCGCTTTCTCGGGGCCAGCATCACAAAAATTAAACGACATGCGGCAAGATCCTTAGCAGCGCACCACGCGGTGCGAGAATCGCGAGAGTAGCAGGGCCCGCGGTTTTTTATTACGCTCGCGCGCTGCTTGTTTTGTGCCGCTGAACTCTGGATGCTCGCCCGCCATGCTCTCCGTAAGCCCTAATCTTCACCACCGGGTGGCGCGCTCGCTGCTGTGCCTGCTCGCGCTAACGTTCACTTTCAGCAACGTGTGGGTCCAAGAACTGCACGGGCTTGCCACGTTGTACGCCGCATTAGCCCGCGAAATGGCCGAGCGTCACGACCTGTTAGCCCCTTTTCTGGGGGAACGCGGCTATCTACTCAAGCCGCCCTTGGCGCTGTGGTGGAGCGCGGCCAATTGCTGGCTATTTGGCTATAACACTTTCGCCGTCACGCTCGCCTCGCGCCTAGCGGGGCTAGGGTGCGTAGCGATGACCTACTTGCTCGCCCGCCGGTACTACCAAACTCAGACGGCCGCGTGGTTCGCCGCGCTAATTTTTCTGACCAACGGGATGTACCTGCAATACACCAACACCTTTCGTTTGGAATCTCTGATGACGTTCAGCGCGCTGGCGATGCTGTGGGGTTATCTTGCAATCGATACCCGGCGCGGCGCGGCAGTTTTATGTGCCGGCATTACCTTATCGCTACTGACCAAAGGGCTGGTGATTTTGGCCATGCTACCGGTGTTTGCGCTGCACGCACACGCCGTGGGTTCGTGGCGGCAGATTGCGCCAGCGCTGCGCTATTGGTCACTGCTGTTGGCGCTGCCGGCAGCTTGGTACGGCTATCTGTGGTTTTTGCACGGCGAGCAATTGGCCTTGCAGCTGCAACAGGATTTTTGGCGGGGTGATGGAAATCTAGAGCTCATGCCGTTCGCATCGGCTTGGCTGGAGTATGTGAGCCGTCCGGCGCAGCGCTGGGCGATATGGTTGCCGCTGGTGCTGGCGGGGATAGTTGCGGGGTTTGCGCGGGCTTTTTCGCGCGCCACGCCGCCGGCCGAGCGTGCGGATCTGCAACTGTTACTCGCGCTGTTGCTGCTCAATTACTGGATTTCGTGGATCAAACCCGAACCGGATTTGCGCTATTTGTATTCGTCCTTCCCGTTGGTGGCGGTGTTGGCGGGCGGCTTATTGTCGCGTTGGTTGGGGCCGGTGCTGCCGCGTTGGACGATCGCGGCGTCCGGCGGCTTATGGCTGGTGAGCGTGATTTTTGCGGTGCTGCTTAACCTTAAAGGGCAGGCTGAGCACCGCGGTCTGCTCGCCCTTCAGGCGCGCGTGGCGGCGGGCTCGTTGACCAACCAAAACAGCGTCCAGATTGTCGAAAATATCTACCCGCCAGACGCGCCTCGGCGCAGCAATCCCATGCCTGATGGGCTGTATTTCCATCTGGGGCTCCAACCACCCCAACTGCGATTGCCGCAGACCAGCGCTGAGTTTCCGGCGGCGGCGCGCTATGTTTTGGTCGCCCGCAGCGCTAGCCGCACACCCGCTTTGCGGGCGTTAGGTTTTCACGAAGTCGGGCGTTCGGAAAAATTTGCGCTCTTCGAGCGCCCTTAGCGCCGGGCGCTGCCGCTCAGTTGCGCACCGATACGCTCGCCGATGCGGTCGAGTCGTTCCGGGCCCCAAAAGAGTTCGCCATTGACCTGCCAACTCGGCACCCCAAACACCCCCGCACTTTCGGCCTGCGCATGGAGTTGCGTATAACGCGAGCGTCCCTCACCTGCCAGCCAGTCCAGAAAATCTGCGGGTGCCGCGCCGGCGCCGGCGAGCACCTCGGCGATGGCGAGCGGGTTTTCAATATCGAGTTCACGGCGCCAAAAGGCGCTAAACACGGCGTCATGGTAGGCCCGCCAGACGCCGACCTCACAGGCATATAAAAAGCCGATATGTGCAATGGCGCTATCGAAAACCTTGCGCGGCCCGCGCAAGGTTAAGCCCCGCCGCGTGGCTTCGCGTCGGCAATCCATATAGGCGTAGCGTACCCGCCGCCATTGATGGTCATTGCGTTGGTCCAGCACGGTGCGTCCCTGTGCATCCACTTCGGCGCGACCTAAAAAACTGGGGATGTCCAAGGTGTAGGGCAGACGCGTCACGTGGATGCCAAACTCGCGTTCGAGTTGGTCGGTCGCGGCTTGGGCCAGATAAGCATAGGGGCTCTTGTAATCAAAATAGTGGACGACTACTGGCTGGTTCATAGGACGCTCCTAAAGTTGAGGGTTAACGCTGGCGCCTTTGCGCGGGCGTGATGGCGCTGGTTCGATGCGCTAGTGGACAGCCCGATCGGGCGCTTAAATTCAGGGGCTTGCCGAGGCCGAGTGCCGTCCCGTCAGCGGCAACTAACCGGAAGCGCCCAGCGCCACTTGGCCCGCTCACCGTGCGCCGCACAGCTCTGAATACACTGCGAGCGTCGCGGCTTGCAGCTGCGCGGTGGTGTAGGGATGGTTGGCCTGCACGCTCGGTGGGGTCACCAGAAACTCGGCGCAGCGCAGTGCTGCGGCGTCCAAATCGCCCGGCGGCACTAAACCGGCGGGAAACACTTCGCGCAGAATTTCGCCGGTGCCGCCATGGTCATAGCCGATGACCGGCACCCCCAAACTCAGCGCTTCCAGCGTGGTGCGGCCAAAAGCCTCGGGTATGTGGGTCAAGGAAAACGCGCAAGCGGACACCGCCATGACCTCGCGCAAATCGCTGCGTTGGCCCAGAAACGAGAGGTCAGATTCAATCTTGAGTTCCCGCGCTAGCGCCCGCAGCGAACGTTCAAAAGCCTGTTTGCGTGGATGTGGGCCGCCGGCTAGCAAGCCGTGCACCGCGATGCCTTGGCTGCGAAGCCGGGCTACCACACCCAAGAAATCTTCGGGTCCTTTCCAGCGCGTCAAACGCCCCGGCAGCACCAGCGCCGGGCATGTGTTGAGGGTCGGGTGCTGCTCCCGCCATTCAGCCTGCCACTCGGCGGGCGGTGCGTAATCGGTGGGCCACTGCTGCCGGTCAACCCCACGTGGAATCACCCGCACGCGGCTTGCCTCAATGTGGGGATACGCCCGTGCGATGTAGCCCTGTATGAACGCTGAAATGGCAATGACGCGCTCGCCGCTGACCATAATTTGGCTGTAGCGATTGACGGTGTAAGGCCCGTGGACGGTCGTCACCCAGCGCGGCCGCTGGGCCACCGGCATGCCTTTTAGCGCCAGATACCCAAGCCACGCTGGCAGCCGTGACCGGGCGTGCACCAAGTCGATTCGTTCGCTGACAAAAATCTCGCGCAGCCGGCGAATGAGCAGCAGGGATGACCAGCGTTTTTGGCCGATCGGTAGCGTGATATGCGTGGCCCCGAGAGCTGCCAGTTTGGGCACGAGGCGCCCGCCCCCCGAAATCACCACGGCCCGATGCCCGCCCGCGACCAGCGCGGCCGCAATTTCGAGCGTGCCTTGCTCCACCCCACCGACTTCCAGTTCTGGCAGCAGTTGCACCACGCTTAAAGGCCGTTGCATTTAGGTTCCGTGGCCCGCCGCAAGCAGGCGTGCGGCGACCAACCGGCTACACCGTTGCGCTTCTGCCAAGGGCGCGGCCGGTGGTGGCAGCCGCCCTTCTGCCAGCCACTGCGTCAAGGAACTCACGCGCCGATCGGCTAACAGCATCGCCGCCAGACCCGTGATCCGGTCTACCCGCCGCGCGGGTACGGCCAATAGTCCCACCGCGCAACCCGCGCTGAGGGCTTCATAGAGCATGGAAACACTATCGGCGGTGACCCACGTCGAGGGCGCGTTCAGGAGCGCGGTGCGGAACGCCTCGCTGGTCATCGTGGCGTGCGATAGAAACACCACCCCCGGCTGCGCGAAGTTGCGCAGTGCGGCGGTGGTCGAGGCGGGTGTTCGGCGAGAATCGCTAATCACAAAATGTCGGGGTGTCGTGCCGTAAACCAGTGATGCCAGCTGGCGTAGTAGGTCTGCTTCGTCCCACGCATGGTGGCGCGAGGGTCCGCCTATGAGCACGAGCGTTGGCCCCACCCGCGGTCCTTCGCCAGCGGGGAGGTCGTTCAGCACGCCCTCGGTGACCACCACGCGGGGTCCCGCGGCCACCCCGTCGTGACGGGGAATCAGGCAGAGGTCGAATAAACAGCGCAGCCCCGGCGGGTTCATCAGATATAGGCTGATGGCTGCGTGCGCACGGGCGGCGGCTAACACCGGCCACACGCAAGCACGGCCAGCACCCAACACGAGGTGGGGGCGTTGTGCCACCGCCCCGCCGGGCCAGCGGCCGCGGCACCAGTGTCGCCATGCGTGGGGGTAGTCAGCGGCCGGCAGCGTTAGCACGGTGGTCGGCTGGTGTGCCGCAAGGGCCGCTACCAAACCGGCGCTTTGGCGATCGTGACCTGGCTTGCCGTCACAGAATCGCCACACGAGGGTGGTGGGCTTCACCCCTTGGCGCGGATCAGCCGACCAGCGTCAGCCAACTTGGCGGGCAAGCGCGTAGCCCTTGGACGGTATCGAGGTAGGCGCGTTGCAGCAGCAGGGTGATGGGACCCGGCTTGCCGGTACCGATTGCCCGGTTGTCCAACTCGCGAATCGGCGTGACTTCGGCGGCGGTGCCGGTAAAAAACGCCTCATCGCTGATATAGATTTCATCGCGAGTGATGCGCTTCTCCACCACCTTGATGCCCGCCTCTTGCGCCAAGAGCATGACGGTTTCGCGGGTGATGCCTTCTAGCGCGCACGCGGGATCGGGGGTGTACAGCACGCCTTTGCGTACCATAAAAATATTTTCGCCGCTGCCCTCGGCAACCATGCCGTCTTTGT
>CAIPNE010000287.1 GCA_903866355.1 uncultured Gammaproteobacteria bacterium | reverse complement strand
CCCCCCAGCAGTTGGGCACCGTGCCCGAGGACAGGTGGCAGGAGTGGGGCACCGGGTTGTCGGGCATTGGCTACTTCACCAAGTCGAGCGTGCCTGACCCTCGCGGCTTCTCGAAATGGCAGGACTGGGCGTTTGCCCTGACCGGAGCAATGACCGTATGATCGATATTCACGGCAACTTAGTAATGGATGGCGGTGGCGGTGGCGGCGGTGAAGGCTTTGGTGGCAGCTTTGGCGGCGACTACGATTTCAGTGGCGGCAGCGGTTATGACTTTGGCTATGACGGGATGGGGGGCGTCTCTGACAGCAATGCGCAAGACCCCATGCGTGGGCCTGATGTTTATGGGCTTGTTCAGGGCGATAACGCCGATGACTTTTTGGAGGAAGCCGCCAGCACCCGCAGTCTGCGCGCAGATCAAGACGCCTTTGGTGTTGACCCCGTATTCGCATCAACGATGCAAGAGATCCCCGGGGAAACATCCAAGCTGCACAACACCGCCCTCCAAGCGTACAACTGGGTCAAGAGTACTTTTGGCAGCGATACCGCCGCCAATATTGCGTCGAACCTTGTAGAGAGGGGCCCGACCGGTTGGATTGGCGCGGCGGCTACCCTTGCGACTGGCAACCCACTCGCTATCGCGTCTCTTGCGGCCAACTTGTCGGGGGACAAGACCGCCAGCAGCATTACCAGCATTGCCAGCGCCCTTGCAACTCAGAGCCCTGTCGGACTTGCCAGCGCGCTCGCCACAGCCTTGGGCGACCCCACCGTTGCCAAGATGGGTTCGGCCCTTGGCTTTGCAACGAACCCTACCGCTGCCGGCGGCCTTAGCCTTGCGGGGGGCTTGCTTGGTAACAGGGACTTGTCGACTGCGGCCAATGCTTTGCGTTTGGGGCAGAATCTCGGTAGCGACAACCCGAACTACATCTCGGCGCTGAATTCGGCGACCGGCCTTGTAAAAGCCGCCCCTACGTTTGGTGACAGGACCGCTTCCCTGTTGGGTGGGCGCGACGCCCCTGCCGGTGGCCTGGGCTCGTTCAACACCGCGGGGGGTTTTAACTCTAGCGGGTTTTCCTCGTTCAACCCTGGGTTGTCGAGCTTTGCAGGCCCGGAACGCATCGTTGAGAGCAGCGGTGACGTCGGCGGGGGCGGCGGCGGCCTTGCGGCGTCAACTACCACCGCGAGTGCTACGACACCGAAAGCCACCAGCGCCACGACACCAAAAACCTCCTCCACGAAACCGATACTAGGTACCGCAGCGGCGTTGGCGGCATTGGCGGCTGCTGCTTCGAGAAGCTCAAGCTCGGGCGATGAATTTGCGTTGGATGACTCTGGTTCCGGCAATGAGTTTGCGTTAGGTGATTTTGCGCTAGACGATTTTGCGTTGGACGATTTGAGCTCGGGCTATCAGCCTGCGTCAAATGACAACACCGATGCGCTGGATACCACCGCTGCGGGAACAGAACCGCAAATAAACGATGAAAACGATCAAGGGCAGGTGTGGACGGGCTCCGGGTGGATGTACCCAAGCGAGATACGCGCGGCACTAGATTCTGTGGAGTCTCCCGCAACAATGCAACCGGCGGCATTTCCTGCCGTTATAGCGGCGGCCAGTGCGGCGGGGCTTACCGCTGCTGACATAGCCACCCTAGGGAGTCTTTTGGCTGCCGGGGTTGGTGCTACCGCCATCAGCAATTTTCTGAGCGATAAGCTGCCCGGCAGCAGCGCCGATCCGTTTGCTTTGCCGGCACCTTTCCGTAGCGAGGCAGAACGCGCCGCATTAGCTGTTGCACCTTTTCGTAGCGATGCAGAACTTGCCGCATTAGATATTGCAACGGCCTACGCGGATCCTTCGCGTGCGAGGGACGTACTTCAGAACCCCGATACCGGCGCTGGCGCCGGGCGAGGGCTGGTGAATCCGGCGCTTGCCATACCCGCTGGCACTGCGCCAACACGCGGCCTAGACGCGCTTGCGCCCGCGGATAGTCCGGCGGCGGGGATGCCGATAGACCTTGGCGCCGCTAATTCGATGGACCCGTTGGTAGCGGCCAGCGCGGCGGGTACGGTGGGGGGAATGCCTCCCAGCGGTGGAGTGGTACCCTCTGCTGGGGCTATGGAAGAGGGGTTACTGTCGCCCGACCAACGTGCCGCCAAAGAGGCGGCGCTTGCGAGTACTGTTGCCGCAGTTCGCTCGGGTCTGTCTGAAACAAATCTTGGACCAATCCCGTTCATCAGCGGTCAAGGCGGTGATTTTGGAGGAGGAGGAGTAGGGGGCCAATGGGACGCGGGTACTGCGGCTGCTGTTGCGGCGGCCATACCCCTCGCTATTGCCGAGCCGGCCACATCGAGCCTTAGAACAGGGGACACCACCAGCGGCCTTGACGCAACGGTGGCTGCGCCGGCTCTGTCCGCTTCACCTGGGCTTGATGCAATTGCTGCCCCAGCGATCACCCTTCCAGAAGCTAATCCTGCTGACGCCGAACCACTGCCGCTGTTGGGTGGTCTTGGAGCGATCGGTGCTCCGGCAGGCACTCTTCCGGGAACGGGCAACCCCGCCGACGTAGGGCCCCTGCTCCCGGCGGCGGGGCTCAACGCAATCACCGCCCCGGCAGGCACTCTTCCGGGAACGGGCAACCCCGCCGACGTAGGGCCCCTGCTCCCGGCGGCGGGGCTCAACACAATCACCGCACCGGCAGTCACTCTCCCGGGAACGGGCAACCCCGCCGACGTAGGGCCCTTACCCT
>CAIPNE010000286.1 GCA_903866355.1 uncultured Gammaproteobacteria bacterium | reverse complement strand
GCGACGTGCAGGCGGCCAAAGAAATGACCGTCTTCTTGAAGCGCTTGCGGCGTCCGTTGGGCTCCGCTAGCGACTGACCTGCGTCACGGCCGCCGGTTCTCCATTCAACACCAGCGCACCCACCAAGTCGGCTGCACACTTGAAACCGTGCCGATCCAAATAAGCGCTAATACCTTGATTGAGCGTCTGACACACGAGCGGTTCATAAAACAGCCCCGTGCCTACCCCCACGGCGCTGGCGCCAGCCAGCATGAATTCAATGGCGTCGGTAGCATTAACCACGCCGCCCTGGCCGATGATCGGCACGCCGTGTGGCTTACACACCTGATAAACCTGCCACACTTTTAGCAACGCGATGGGCTTAATGGCCGGCCCCGACAGGCCGCCCTGATTGTTGCCAATCACCGGGCGGCGACGCTCCGCATCGATCGCCATGCCCATGAGGGTGTTGATCACCGCAAAACCATCACTGCCGGCCTCGAGGCAGCGGCGGGCATTTTCAGCGATATCTGTCTGATTGGGCGAAAGTTTGGTGATGATGGGTTTGCGCGTGGCACGCCGACACGCGGCGACCACCCGAGCCGACATGTCCGGGCTATTACCAAACGCCACGCCGCCTTCTTTGACATTGGGACAAGAGATATTGATTTCAATCGCATCGATCGGCGAGTTGTCAAAAATGCGGGTGACTTCCTCGTATTCCTCGATGGTCGAACCCGAGACGTTGGCGATGAAGCGGGTTTCGGTAAAGTCCAATCGCGGGAGAATTTCATCCACCACGTAGCGGGCGCCCGGGTTTTGCAGACCGATGGCATTGAGCATGCCGGCCGGCGTTTCGTAGACCCGGTGCGCGGGATTACCCAACCGCGGCAACAGGGTAGTTCCCTTCAAACAGACAGCACCCACCGCGGCGTTGGAAAAGCCTTCAACCCGCGTATATTCTTCGCCAAAACCCACGCACCCGGACAACAGCACCAACGGTGAGTTGAACGACATACCGCAAAAGGACGTCGCAAGACGCGCCTCACTGAATTGCTCACTGGTCATCAATGTCTTTTTACCTATGTTCGAAGTAGCGCTATTTGAGCCTGAGATCCCGCCCAACACCGGGAATGTTATCAGGCTGTGCGCCAACGTCGGCGCGGGTTTGCATCTCATCGAGCCGTTGGGGTTCGATATTTCCGACCGCGCGCTGCGTCGGGCCGGGTTGGACTACGCTGAACGTACCAGCCTGCACGTGCATGCAAACTACGCCGCCTTGTGCAGTGCCCTACCAGGCCGGCGAATTTGGGCCTTCACCACCCATGCTACTCGCGGCTTGAGCGAGGCGCCGTTGGGGCGCGGCGATATTTTGCTCTTTGGCCCAGAATCCCGGGGCTTGCCGCCCGAACTGCGCGCGACCCTAGCAGCTGACCAGTGCTTGCGTATCCCCATGCGCGCCGACAGCCGTAGTCTTAACCTCTCCAACGCGGTGGCGGTGGCGGTTTATGAAGGACTGCGACAGCACGCCTATGCGGGACTCGCCTAAAGTCGTACGGCCCGGTCTCAGGGCTTACCGCTAACCTGGGCGGTGACCACTCGGCGGACGTAATCCTCGGCGCTTGGCACACCCAGGCTGGCGGTGACGGTGAGTGCGTAAACGGGATAGGTAATCGAGCCTTCGGTCACGCTGGTCGAGGCGCAACTCACCGCAATCGCAAAATTATTCAAGCCTGAACCCGCCGCCGAAAAACTGGTGCCGGCGACCGGGCAAGCGCTGTCGGTAGCAACCCGCGCAATAGCCCATTCGAGCCCGCTTTGCGCGGCAAATTCCGCCCGATCACCCAGCAGGGACAACGTGGCGTCCGCCTGTTGGGAGGTGCCAATAGAAATCGCATAGCCCGCCATCAGCGCGACGATCACGACCAAAAAAACGGCCGCAATCAGCGCAAAACCCGCTTGAAGTGGACGCCGCTTCACGGTGAATTGGGCAGATGGACTTGGTCAAACAGGGTGATTTTTTCCACCACCCCATCCGGGTTAGTCACACTCAGCGTGAGGCTTAGGTTGACCAATCCCGCGCGGGTTGCACTACCCGTTTGATAGCTGAACGCGCAGGCGGCAACGCTGTCGGCGAGCAAATTGCCGGTCACTGAGGGGGGAATTGGCTGGGTACTGGTCAGCGCATAACCCGAGTAGCGGCGCAGCGAAGTGCCGGAACAAATAAAACTAACCGCCGTATCCACCACAAAAAAGCGCTGTTCCGGGGAACCCGTTGGCCACACGGTGCCGGCTGCCGCACGGTTGACCGTAATCACCCCGGTGGCAGCCACCGCGCTCACGATACCGGCTAGATTATCGCCACACCACGCGTTGGTGCGCGTGCCGGCAGTTTGGGCCGCGCAGCTGCTGGGGATGCCCGTGTTGTAGATGACCAGACAGTCGGCGGTCCCCGCCAGGCAGGCGGTGACGTCGGCGCTAGTGCGCACACTGGTGGGGATAGTCCACGCACCTAAGGTTTGAAAACTGTCGCCAGTAGCGCTGAGATTAAGCGGATTGCTGGCCGCGTCGCTGGGTACGGCTTCGGCGCGATAACGGCCACTGGCCGAGGTTCGTAGCATTTCGAGGGCGAGGCCGTCGCTGGAAACCCGCACGCTATTGGGCAAAGCCAAGGTTAATTCTCGACGCATGCGTCCCAAGGCTAGTCTGGCCATGGCGACGATGGCCGTGCGCTGTTTGACGTCGACAAACCCCCGGATGGGCAAGCTCAAATTTCGCCAAACCACCAGACCTAAAATACTGCTCAGGGTGATGACGGCAATCAGTTCGACCAACGTAAACCCTGACCCGCGCCGGGCGAGATGCCTCACTCCAGATTAGCCTTGTAGGCCGTAACCCGCACCGGCGCGCTGAGCGCATTGTGCGAGACCGAAACTTCCACTCGCATGATTTGACCACTGCTGGCACCCAAGGCCGGAGAGCCCAACGTCACCGAACTTTGATCGAACACGCTCACGCTGACGTTGTAGGCACCTAACCGCGCGATGGATAAACCATTGCGATCGCGGGCGCCCACGTCACTGAGCCCGTTGTAGTCGCACACGTCATCGTAGTTTGCGCGGCTAGTTTCAGCGCCAAAGACCGCACCGCCGCAGCCGCTGGCACAGGGCCGTCCCGTACATTCAACCCGGCAGGTGGTGGCCGCGTTGCCGTCTGGGTTAAACGAGGGATCACAGAAACCAGCCAGCGTTGCCTCCTCTAGATAGGCGCGCGCAAGGCTTGTGGCCTGCTCTTGAATTAAGGGGTCCGCACTGCGGCCAACGGCCGACGACACGGCCAACATCAGACCTAAAGTCGCCACCGAGACAATGACCATGCTGGCAACGAGTTCGATGAAGGTCAGCCCGCGTTGGCCAACACGCGGCGCCCGTGTCCTCATTTAACCAGCCCCGTCTCGGGAGACACGCTCGCCTGCTCACTACCGATGCCCAGCACGAGGGTTGCACTCAGCGCCAGGCCGGTGGCATCGTTGTAAGGGCGCCCTAGGGTGTCGAAGTAAAGTGCCCCGCTGGTAATAGAGACATTGGCGGGCACGGCGGCCACGTAGCTGCCCCCGCCAGTGCGGCTCAGCGTCGTCAGGGTGCCGGTGTGGTCATTGCAACTGGTGCCGCCCACCCAGCGTTCTAGGGTAAAAGCGGTGGTGGTTAATCTGGCACGAATGTCGCAGCCAGAAGCGAAGGCCACCGCTTGAGCGTGGCGCAATCCAGCCCGCACCTCTGCGGCAAAGCCCGCGGCTGCAAAGCTACTGGTGGAAAAAAAACGCGGCAGGGCAACCACCGCCAGAATGCTCCCCACCACCAGTACTGTGACGAGTTCAATTAGGGTGAAGCCGCGCATCGCGACGTTTTTCCTCGCCTGCACCACCCCGCAGCCCTCCTCGCGGCAAGCCGTTATACCTGCCATCTGGCGCACCGAGCGTACCGCCCACCGCGCCAGACGGCGCGCAATCAGCAGCCGGTGGTGACCACGGTCGCGGTCGGTACGGCGCCTGCAGTGCTACCCAACGCGTAAGTCACCTTACAGTCCGCGGGTGTCGGGGCCGAGTCCAAGGAGAAGACCCCAGTCGTCGCATCAAAAGTGAAGCCCGTGAGGTCTTGGACCACGGCTTTAATGCCCAGTACAGCGACCGTTGGGTAGCCGGTAGTGGCATCAATGATAACTGCCCCAGCCGGGGCGCCTTCCATTGCAATGGGGCTAGCTGAGCTATTGGCGAGGTAGAGCGCATGCGCCAGTGCCGCACCACTGCGGATACTGCCCGTCAGACCATTGATGGTCGCGATTCGCGCCTTGGCTTCCAGACCAGAAAAACGTGGCAGCGCGAAGGCCGCCAACACGCCCAAAATAACGATAACGGTAACGAGTTCGATGAGTGTAAAGCCAGCCTGACGTCGCATTTTGTTGCCCTTTTGTGTCATAAAATTTCTTCCCCCGCCATTCTTACATCTATGCCTGCATAAAAACCTACCTGTACACATAACGCTAGCGGACTAAAACCACGATACTTTAAAAAAATCGACTGGGCGGCGGGATCTGCGTCATCTAGTGCTGCATTTTGACGCCGGCCAAATCCCACAGGGGTAAGAAAACCCCCAAGGCAAACAACAAAACGAAGCCTGCCAAGACGGCAATGAGTAACGGCTCGATAGTTTGACTAAGATTTTTGATGTCGTAGTCCACCTCGCGCTCATAAAAGCCGGCGACTTCCGCCAGCAACGTGTCGATGGCGCCGGTTTCCTCGCCTACCGCCATCATTTGCAAAACCAACGGGGTGAACATGCCGGTGGCCGTGGCGGTACGGGTGAGCGTTTCGCCCCGTTCCACGCCATTGCGAATATGCCGAATACGCTCGCCGATGTATTCGTTATCAACCGCCTGCGCCATGATCGATAAAGCCTGTGACAGCGGCACGCCAGCCGCTAAGGACATCGAAAAACCACGCGCAAAGCGCCCTAGCGTTGCACGGTGGATGATGTCCCCAATGATCGGAATGCGAAGTTTCCAGCGGTCCCACTGATACGCCCCAGCTTCGGTCTTT
>CAIPNE010000285.1 GCA_903866355.1 uncultured Gammaproteobacteria bacterium | reverse complement strand
GGCCATCGAGTTGCGTGAGAGCACCCAGCGGCAGAATAAATTTTGCACGCGCGCCGGGGCTTATCACGCTAGCCGTCATGCCCAAGCCCACCGCCGCTGGGGCATCGAGGATGGTGACTCGCGCAGCGAAGGTACGGGTAGCGGCATCCGCGCTGGGCGCCAGTTCGCGCAAGCGCCCACGCAGGACCAAATTGGGGTCGGCCAGCAACCGCACGCCCAGTTCGCCGCTGCCAAGGTCGGTCAGCCGGGTTTCGGGAACATAGATCAACACTTCCTTTTCTGCGGACTGCGCCAGCCTAAACACGGATTGCCCCGCCCCTAACACCTGACCGACTTCGGCCAACACGGCGGTGATCACACCCTCGCGGTCGGCCGTCAACGCGGCGTAATCGACCTGTCGACGGCTGAGTTCGAACTGCGCCTGCGCTTGTGCCCAACGCGCCTGACTGGCCTTAAACGCCGCTTCGTGTTGCTCCAGCACCGCGCGGCTGATGAACCGCTTCTCCAGTAATTTTCGCTGCCTAGCGAGCTCCGCCTCGGCCAACCGGAACTCCGCCTCGGTGCTGCGCACGGCCGCCTGCGCGGCGTCGCGCTCAAGGCGAAAATCGACATCGTCCAACCGCCCTAACACGCTTCCTGCGTGAACTACCGTGCCAACATCAACCCGCCGCGCCACGAGTTTGCCGCCCACCCGAAAAGCCACCTCCGCCTCATGTCGCGCCCGCACTTCGCCCGTATAGACCCCAATGCCATCCAAATTGTCGGGCCCAGCGCTGGCTTGCACCAACTGCGAGAGCACCGGGCGTGGCCCCTCGACCGGCGGCACCTCCGGCGCGCAAGCTTGCAGCGCAGCGCAGAGCCACAGCAGCGCAATGGGGTGATTAAGATTCACCATGGTGGGACGGGCCTTCAGGGTTTGCATTGAGAAATTGCCTAGCCAGTTACTGTCGCCGGAGAAAAACCTCTTTCCGCAGGCAAGCCCGCAGCGTAACCGCCCCGGTGGGGCAAATCGAGTTCCCCGCCGCATCACTTGCTAACCTACCGATTTGCCCGGCAAGCGCGCCGGTCACCCGCAGCGTCGCGACAGCTTGGATGACCCAGCGCAATACGCACGCCGTGCGTCAAACGGATTGTTCGACACGGGTGCGTCTGCACCCTACGGCTACCTGCCAGCGATGATGAGTGCCCCAGTTCCGTGCAATTCAGTGGGTGTCCCAGAATGTCGCGCAGAATGTCGCGGTGGGTGTCCCCGTATTTTCCGCGGTGGGTGTCCCCGAATCGCGTGGGTGTCCTCGAATCCCCGCGGGTGGGTGTCCTCGAATCCCCGCCCTCGAATCCCCGCCCTCGAATCCCCGCCGTATTTCTCGAAGGTCGATCGTGCAATTTAGTGGGTGTCCCGGAATGTCCTACGGGTACCTGCCAGCGATGATGAGTGCGGCAGTGCCGCATTCAGTTCCGTGCAATTCAGTGGGTGTCCCCGAATGTGCTTCGAATGTGGGTGTCCCGCGGTTAGTGGGCGTCCCCGAATCCCGCGGTTAGTGGGCGTCCCCGAATGTCGCGCCATTAGTGGGTGTCCCCGAATCCCGCGAGTCCCGGTGCTGCCCTTCATGGCGTTTTATGGCTGACACACTTCAGGCAGCCCTTCACTCATTCGTCCGCTCAGCGCTTTGAGAAACGCGACGAGCTGTCGCTTCTCGTCAACGGAAAATCGGGGCGCGGGACCGCGCAGGCGCGGATCGAGGATTGGGTTACGGACGCCGCCGTTCGAGTAGAACTCGACGACGGCTTCGAGCGTCGCGACGCTGCCGTCGTGCATGTATGGCGCCGTGCGCGCGACCTCGCGCAGTGTCGGCGTTTTGAATGCGCCGCGATCACGTTCGTCCTGCGTGAACTCATATCGCCCGGCATCGGCGAAGACGCCGTTCGTGAAGCCGACGCCGGTGTTGTGGAAACCGTCGTCGGTGAAATTCGGGCCGTCGTGGCATTGCGCGCAGCCGCCGCGGCCGCGAAAAAAGTCGAAGCCGGCTTTCTCGTCAGCGTTGAGCATGCCGATCTGGCCCTGGCGGTAGGCGTCGACGCGCGAGTCGTGCGAGCGGATCGTACGCAGGTAGCTGGCGAGAGCGGCCGCCACGTCGGCGGGCTTCATGCCTGTGCGCTCTTCGATCTGGGATTCCT
>CAIPNE010000284.1 GCA_903866355.1 uncultured Gammaproteobacteria bacterium | reverse complement strand
TGCTCGCGCAGATCGCGCCACGCGGCGAGCGGTAAACGCTCGCGCACGGCGTTCAGCCGCGAGAGTGTTGCGGCCCCCCGCACCAAACGCTCGCCAAAGTCATCGGCTAATGCCTGCACTACCCCCGTTATCGAGAGATTTACAGTTGCCAGCAAAACATTAAACGCCGCTTCGTCGCGGGGTAAGTCCACTCCCACCGTGTCTGCGAAGCCGGCCTCGATCAACCAGTCTGCCAGCGAGGTCCGCCAGCCAAATAACGGGGCTGCAAGCGCGGCGCGCGGCAAATTAACGACCTGCCGGCGCAGGTATTTGAGCGGGGCACCGGCACTCAGGATCAACAAGCGGATCACACCTTGGCGATGCAGTGCGAGCGCCGCAGATTCTTCGCGCAGCACGCTCACACTCACTTTCGTCGCACTCGGCGTCAGGGCCGGATAGCCCAGCAGCGGCACCCCGGCGACCAGGGTGGTGGTCTGCTGGGGGATCGCCCCAAAGCACCACCCACCCAGACTGTGCCCTTGGATGCTCCAGCTAGCGGCGCTGAAAGCTTGCGCCATCGCCGCGGCATGGGTGCGTTGCAAACTCGGCAAATCACGACCGCTGCCAAGCTCCTCGCCCGCCTCGCCAAGGATGCTAAAACGCATCTGCAGATGTTCCGGCAACGCCACAGCCCGCCAAGTCTCCACCGGAATGAGCGTGCCGGTCATGCGCAACACGGCGGCACTGAGCGCCTCGCTCAAGGGTTCGGTTAGGCTTTCCACCGCCGAGGTCAGCGCGCCCGCAAATTCGTTCATCGGGGAGACCGCGCGGCGATGCACTTTGGGCAAAGCTTTTAACAAGGCGAGAATTTTCTCCCGCAGCAAACCCGGCACCAAACGCTCGAACGCCAACGCATCGAGCTGGGCCAACACCGCGACCGGCACGCTGGCAGTCACACCGTCAGCCGCACTCGCTGGCGCGAACAAATAAGCGAGCGACAAAGCACAACCTGCCACCACCAGCGTGGCCGGGAAGAGGTGCGCCGCCAGCGGGCCAACGTGGTCACGGGTCACGTCTGGCCACTGCATCACCAGCGCTGCCGCGCCCGCTTTGTCGGCTGCCAGCCAGCGCAAAAGCGCGCGCCGGCTAGCCACGTGGGCCGGCAGACGAGCGAGATAAAAGTCTGCAAGCTGGGCGGGCTCTGCTTGTAGATCAAAGCGGCGGACGCGCGCTTCCCAGCCGGCCACGTCTGCCAACAGCTGCTGATTAGCGAGAAAAAAATCGGGCGTCGCGCCCAACTCTCCAGCGACCAGCGCGGCGTCCACAAATAACGCCCGCGCGGCCGCGGGTGCCAGCGTCGCGTAATCCACCAAAACCTCCGAGGCCAGCACCAGTCCCTGCAACGACTGCTCCTCACGCACCAGCACGCGCCCGCGTTCGAGATCCCAGAAAGGTAGCGAATGGGCGCGTCGAATGAGTTCCGGCACGGCGCTGACCACCCAAGCGGGTTCGATCAGCGCGGCCAGGCGTGCGAAGGCGGCGCTGGTTTCGGTGATTTCGGCGGCCACCAACCAGCGCGGTGCACGTTCTCGTAAAGTCGCCGCCGGATGGAGGCGAAAACGCAAATTCCGGCAACCTTGATAGCCCCCGCCCTCCTCGCGGCGCCCAATCCGCAGCGCAAAACCCGTCAGCAACGCCACGTGCAGGGCGCGATAATCGGCCGGTTCTGGGTTCACGGGTAGTCCCAGCTTGAGCGCTGCGGCGCACAGTTGACTATGCACCGACTGCCATTCCCGAGCCCGTCGCCAAGACCAAAACTGCTCGCGGCAAAACACCCCTTGAGCGCGCCGCGAGCGCTCAGCGAACACTGGCTGGAGCGTCTCCCAGGTTTTTAACATCCAGCGAAATTCCGAGCGCGGGTCAGCACTCTCAGCGTGCGCGGTCTGCGCCAGCGCGCGCGCTTCTCGTGGCCATTCGCGGATATCTCCCGCACTCAAGCCGGCGGTGATGATCAGCGCTTCGCGCAAACACCCGCTGGCGCCGGCAGCCACCACGATGCGCGCCAAGCGCGGATCCAAGGGTAGCCGCGCCAGTTGGCGCCCCTGCGCAGTAATGCTGTTGCGCTCATCCAGCGCACCGAGCTCGCGCAGCACGGTGTAACCATCGTTGATCGCCCGGGGTGTTGGCGGGTCAAGCAGCGGAAAGCTATCGAGGGCGGGCAAGCCCATATCGGCGAGCCGCAGCACCACGCCTGCCAAGTTAGAGCGCAGCAGCTCGGGCGGCGTATGCGCCGGGCGCGCCGCATAGTCATCCTCCGAATATAAGCGAATGCAAATCCCGGCGCGTTCGCGGCCACAGCGACCCTTGCGCTGTTCGGCACTGGCTTGCGAATTCGCGACCACCGGCAAGCGCTGTAACTTGGTGCGCGGGCTGTAGCTGCTGATCCGCACCAGACCGCTGTCGATCACATGCCGCACCCCCGGTACCGTCAACGAAGTTTCTGCCACATTCGTCGCCAGCACTAAATGGCGGCGCGGATGGGGGGCAAATATGCGCTGCTGATCGGCGCTGCTCAAGCGCGCATACAGCGGCAACACCTCCGTGCCCGGCAGCCCGGCTTGCTGTAAAAAATCACGGGCCTCAAAAATTTCCCGCTCGCCGGGGAGAAAAATCAGCACGTCACCGCGGGCATCCTGATCAAGTTCCTCAAGTGCGCGCAGCAGCGCTTGGTTGAGATCGCCCTCCCCGCCGGGTTCTGGCGGGCGATAGCGCACCTCAATCGCGTGGCTGCGACCCGGCACCTCGACTATCGCCGCGCCCTCGAAAAACGCCGCATAGCGCTCGGCGTCAATCGTCGCCGAAGTCAGCACCACCCGCAGATCAGGCCGCGAGGGTAGCAACTTGCGCAAGTAGCCCAAGAGCAGGTCGACATTCACCGAACGCTCGTGCACTTCATCGATGATCAGGGTGTCGTAGGCCAGCAGCTGGCGATCGCGCTGAATTTCTTGCAACAGAATGCCGTCGGTCATCACTTTGACCCGCGTGGCGGCATTCAGCACTTGCTCGAAACGGGTTTGATAGCCCACGCACTGGCCCAGTGTGGTCGCGGTTTCGGTGGCGATGCGTCCGGCAATGGTCCGCGCGGCAAGACGGCGCGGTTGGGTCAACCCGATACGCCCCCGCAGGCCCCGCCCGAGCGCCAGACAGAGTTTGGGCAGCTGCGTGGACTTACCTGATCCGGTCGCGCCACACACGATGGTCACGGGATGCTTGGCAATGGCGGCGAGCAGCACCGCGCGGTACTCGGTGAGCGGTAAGTCCGGGGGCATGTCTAGCCCCGGCTGGATCTTGCTACGGCTCGCCACCACGGCTTTGGAGCGCCGCAGTTGGCTTCGGAATTCGCGCAAAACACGCGCTGCCTCAGCACGCCCGGCTGCTTGCATCGCCGCCCGACGGGCAGCAGCCAGCAGTCGGGATAAACGCGCGCGATCGCTCAATAGGGCTTCGTCCAGCAGACCCAGCCAACGCTGCACAGGCGGTTCACGCGCCCCGTTCTTCACCACCTGCCGGGTCATCCCATGACGCGTGGAATTAGCCACACCCCAACTAACGTGATGAGCACGACGGACGCCAGGTTGAGAATCAAACCCGCCCGCGCCATTTCGCCGGCACTGAGTTCGCCGGTGCCGTAAACCAACGCATTGGGCGCCGTGCCCACGGGCATCATGTAGGCCGAGCTCGCCGCCAGGCCCGTGACCACTGCACACACGGTGGGTGTGAGACCTAGCGCCGGGGCTGCCGCCGCCAGCAAGGGAGTCAGCGCCGCGGCAGTCGCGATATTGCTGGCAATCTCCGAAACAAAAATGACCACGGTCGCGATCATCGCCACCACGGCCCACGCCGGCATCCGCGGCACATCGGCCAGTGCCGCCCCCAGCGCGCGGTCCACACCCGTGGTGGAAATCGCGGCAGCAAGGCTCAGACCACCCCCAAACAGCAACAAGGTGCCCCACGGCACGCGCGCCGTGTCTGACCAAGTGAGCAACGGGGTCACCGAACGGCCGGTCGCCGGAATTAAGAACAGCGCGAGCGCGGCCAGCAAGCCAATACTGGGGTCGCTAAGACCTGCCAGTGGCTTGGCTGCCCCGATGGGTAAATCGACCAGCCAGATGCGGGTAATCCACGCGCCAGCAGCCAACGCGAAAACCCACAGCGTGCGGCGCGCCGGGGTGGTCAATACGGGCAGGACGCCGGCGCCAACCGTCAACGGCACCTGTGCCACTTTATCCAGCGGAAAGCACCAGCGGGTTAGCACCCACCAAGTGAACGGCAGCATCACCAGCACCATCGGCAACCCCACCATCAGCCAGTGGATAAAATGGAGATGCACACCGTGGTGCTGGGCTAGGAACGACACCACAAAAAGATTGGGCGGCGTGCCGATCAAGCTGCCCATGCCCCCGATGGTTGCGCTATAGGCCACCCCGAGCAACAGGCACTTGCGCAATGCCGGCGCAACACCCGGGCCGCCCGCAATGCTCAGCGCCACCGGGAGCATCAGCACCGCGGTCGCGGTGTTGGAGATCCACATACTGATGAATGCCGTGATCGCCATCACCGCGCCCACCAATACCGCGGGAGAGTGGCCCGTAATATGCAGCAGCCGCCACGCCATCAGCGTGTGCAGTTCCCATTTCTCGATGGCGATCGAGAGCAAAAAGCCGCCAAGAAAAAGAAAAATAAGCGGATCGGCGTAAGGGGCCGCAGCAGCCGGCAGATCCGCAATACCCAGCAGGGGGAAAATGGCGATCGGCAGCAGCGAGGTCACGGGCAGCGGGACGACTTCCGTGAGCCACCAAACGGCCATCCAGACCGCTAGACCCACCACGCCCCGTGCCGCAAAACTGAACACCACCTCGCCCCCGCTAGAATCGAAGTAGTGGGTGGGCATCACGCTAAAAGCCAGAAGCCCCAATAACGGGCCGGCCAGCAGGCCAACCACGGCACGCGCGGGCAAGGGGGAGTTATTCAAAACACAAAACCATTGGCTGATCAGTTCGCACCATAATGGAAAGTCGCGCACAGTGTCGATGCACCTCGCTATAAATTACGGCAGGTCGCTGGTACCCTGCGCGCTGTAAGGCTGCCGGCACATTTTCCGATCCAGACACGGGGTTCGAATGCTCACTTTCGACATTGCCGGCGCACAAATTGACGGCGCGCGTGACTATCAAGAAGACGCTTTTATGGTCACCCGAATCGGTGACCTATCCGCAGAAGTTGGCGCCACGCTCGCCATCGTGGCCGACGGCATGGGTGGCCACGCGGCCGGCAATGTGGCCAGCAACATGGCGGTGCAAAGCTTCAATAAACATTTGGCCATTCATTACGCCACCAATCCTCTGCCCATCGTCCTGCGCGAAGCCGTCAAGCAAGCTAATCAGTCCATCGCCGAAACGGTCCGAGAAACTGCCGCGCTAAAGGGCATGGGCTGCACGCTAGTGGCGGCCGTCATCGACGCTGAACAACTGTACTGGGCGAGCGTCGGTGATAGCCATTTGTACTTGCTGCGCGGCACGGAGCTTAAAAAACAGAACGCCGACCACAGCTATGGTGGTTTTTTAACCCGCATGGCGGCCCAAGGCCGGCAGATAGAACCGGAAGCCGGCTTCTCGCGCAACATGCTAATGAGTGCCCTTACCGGGGACGAAATTGCGGACGTCGACTGCCCCGAGAGCCCGCTGACGTTGCGCGCCGGCGACCGCATCGTGATCGCGAGCGACGGCCTCGATACGCTCAGCACCGGCAAACTAGCGTCCATGCTAGGTGCTAGCAGCACCGCCAAGACTGGCGTGGAAGCCCTGCTAAACGCCGTGCAAGAGGCAAAGATGCCTCGCCAAGATAACACCACCGTCATCGTGTTAATGGTGGGCGAAAAGGCTGAATTTAAGCCGCGCCCCACCACCCCGCTGCGACTACAAGAAGCCCCCGGGCAACGGCTCAGCCAGCCGCGCGCGCAAGTCCCGCTCGAAGTCACACCGGCACCCCGTTCCGGCCATCCGTGGTTAGTCTTGGCCGCAGCCCTACTGCTGACCCTCGGCGGCGGGGCTAGCTGGTTCTTTGGGGGCGCGCCGGAGACAGCGCGTGTGGCGGTGCTGCCATTGGCTCCAGAAACCAGTCCAGCAGCGTTACCCACCCCGGCGGCACCCGTCCCCACGGCGCCTGAGCCGGCCACGGCCGCGACACCCACCCCGGCGGCACCTGAGCCGGCCACGCCCGCAGCACCGGTGCCACCCACCGCAGCGATTGAAAGTTTTGCCGATGCCATGGGGGGCGGCCACGGGCCAACCCTAGTCTGGGTGCCGGCAGGTGAGTTCCGTATGGGCGCACCCGAAAGCGCCGCCGGCTTCGACGAACGGCCGCAGCACAACGTGAAGCTGGCGCGTTTTGCCATCAGCACCCAAGAGGTGAGTGTCGCGGAATACGCCAAATTTACCGCCGCCACCGGCCATAAGCCCCCGCGTGACAGCGCCCACCGAGGCGCCAAAATGCCAGTGACTTTCGTGTCTTGGAACGACGCCTTGGCCTATACCCGCTGGTTGTCCGCACAAACAGGCAAGCGTTATCGCTTGCCCAGCGAAGCCGAGTGGGAATACGTCGCGCGGGCTGGTACGTCCACGCCCTACTGGTGGGGACGTGGGGTTGGCGAAAACCGCGCCCACTGCTTCAATTGCGAAACCGGACTCAACCCCCGGCAACCGACCACCGTTGGCCGGTTCAAACCCAACCCCTGGGGTGTATTCGATACCGCCGGCAACGTAGACGAATGGGTCAACGACTGCTACCACCCCGATTACACCGGCGCGCCCAGTGACGGGTCCGTCTTCGAAGGGGGCGACTGCGGCTATCGCGTCATTCGGGGTGGTGCGTTTTCCAGCACCGCAAAAAGTTTGCGGGTCACCGCCCGCGGAAAGTTGACAGCCGCTAGCGCTAACGACACGGTGGGTATTCGGGTGGTTCGCGAGCCCTGAGCTGGCGCCTAGAAATCAGGGCTCTGGTGCAGCAGCCGGTTGATCTAGTGCGTCTAGCACGCCCCGCAGTTTGAGCAACAGCGCCAAGGCCGGTAGCGCCAGCACGCAAGACACCGCGACGTACGTCACCCAGCCGGCCTGTGCCACTGATCCAGCCAGTGGCCCCAGTAAGACTCTGCCAAGGCTCGCGAACGCCGTGAGGGCGGCAAACTGGGTGGCGGTATAGCGCCGCTCACACAGGGCCATGATGAGTGCCACGTGGGCGCAAGTTCCCATGCCGCCGCACAAATTTTCCAGCACCACCACCACCACCATACCCGCGAGGGATTTCCCGCCCAAGGCCAAGATCAGAAAACCCAAGTTGGTCAGTGCCTGCAGTAAACCGAAACCTAACAACGCCTGCCACAAGCCTAGTCGATACATGGCCAGGCCACCCACAATGCCGCCGAGCAGCGAGGCGCCGACCCCCACCCCTTTATAAATCGCGCCGATTTCGGTCAGCGAAAATCCCTGTCCACGTATAAAAAAAGTTTGCGTCAGGCTACCGGCAAACTGGTCGCCTAATTTATAAAGTGCGATGAACAACAACAGGGGCAAAATGCCGGGGCGCCGCCCCAAGGCAAGCAGGGGTTCAACGATGGCCGCCCGCAAAGTGACCGGCAATGCCTCGTCCACCGGCGGCTCGGCAATGCCCAGCGACACCGCACTACCCACCAGCATCAGGCCGGCCAGACACCCATAAGTGAAACGAAAACCCCACACATCGGCCAGCAACAGCGCGCCGGCGCCCGAGACAAACATCGCCAAGCGGTACCCTGCGATGGAATAACCGGTCCCCAGCCCCCGCGCCGCGGGCGACAATACTTCCGCCCGATAAGCGTCAATGGCGATATCCTGAGTGGCCGAGAGCGCGGCCAGCGCCAGCGCCAGCATCGCCAACGGCCACACTGAACCGCTGGGATCGCACCACGCGCAGCCGGCCAACACCACCGCCAGCAGCAATTGCGTGAGCACTAGCCAACAACGCCGCCGGCCCAAACCACCCCAGTGCCAGCGGTCGAGAGCCGGCGCCCACAGAAATTTCAACAGGTAGGGCCACCCCACCAGCGACAACATGCCAATGGTGGCAAGGTCGGCCCCACTCACTGTCAACCAAGCCTGCAAAGTGCTGCCCGACAGGGCCAGCGGCAAACCCGAATAAAAGCCCAGCAAGCCCACCGCGATGAGGGGCACACGTCCGTCGACGCGGCGCGCAGGGTTTAACGGTGGAGGAGTCACAGGCAGGGTCACGGGCCGAATCATCGCATATCGACGGGGCGTTCTGCTGGGGTTCCCATTCGAAATTTCGCCCAGTCGAAATTCTGGGCCGCGCGTCATTTCGTGTGGCGCGCAACCAGCGCCTTGCGGCGCGGCCAGTGACTAGGGGTAAGCCGGCGAGGACCTGTGGGAGGTAGGCGATGACGATGGCGATGAAATTGGCCGCCGTTTGCAAAGCCGCGTGCGGCCCCAGGTGATAGGTTTTTCGCTGAGGGTCGTAGCGAAGGTAGGGTTCTGGATTTTGGTGGGCAGGACACCCTCGTAATGCTTGGATTAGGCAAATATCCGCCTACGCTCGGCGAGATCATTGCCGGTCTGCCGCAGGTCCGCGCCATAACCGGCGGCACGGGTCGTGCAGCTTGGCGCAAGGGGTAAAATGTCAACGCTTTGCCGGGATGAGGGCACCTATCAGCCCGTCATCATTCTCCTTTAGTGATGAATAAGCGTACGGACGCTGCCAGCCTCGGCTGATAGGGGTTCACTGTCAGGTCCGTGGCATTCACGGCCGTGGTCGCCGCGCCGTTCAAAAGAGCGCGCTCTCACCGACGTGCCGTTTACACAGAATCCCGTCCCTCCGGTGAGTCCTCTGTTATTAACGCTGGGATGCCACCGACGTTGGTTGGCATAACGGGCAAACTAAAAAGCGCCCGCCGCCAGCAGGACGATAGTGAAAGGCTGCCTTTGACTGGAAATGGCGCCGCCCTAGGTTGTAGGTTACAAGCATCCGTACGGTTATGACTTTTGAAAAAACAGGAACAAAGCAGATGAACAGAAGAGAGTTCAACATTTTGTCGGTGACTGTCATCGTGCTCCCTCTTTTGGGGTGTGGAGACGGACAAAACGCCGCGGCCAATAGGTACGGGCAAGCCAACCTAGTTGCCGATAAGGCCAGCCTCTCCGAATTCAACCCCAGTTTGCGCGACATCCCGGGTTTCGATGGCTTTATCAACGCGTGGGGGATCGCTATTCGCCCTGCGGGTGCAGGCGGGCATTTTTGGGTTACGGCAGGCAAATACTCCTTCCAATTCATGGGCGACGTTTCAGCGTCCGCCGATGCAAAATTGCGAAACTTGGGTCAGGACGCACTGACTTTGGTAGAACTGCCCGGGGTTGGTGAGGGTGGCTTCGCCACGGGCACCGTTTTCAACGGTGCGCC
>CAIPNE010000283.1 GCA_903866355.1 uncultured Gammaproteobacteria bacterium | reverse complement strand
GGCGGCTGCCGGCAAGTCTGCGCAGGAGCTCGGACAGGCGGCGCGGAGCGCAAAGTTTGAAGACTTGCATCGCGGTGGCTGGGATCCGCAAGCCCGCATCGGCGATCAGGATCGTGACGGCGTAGCCGGCGAAGTCATCTACCCGAGTGTGGGCATGGTGTTATGTAACCACCCGGATCCAGATTACAAAAAAGCCTGTTTCGACGCCTATAACTTGTGGATTACCGAGTACTGCGATGGGCATCGAGAGCGCCTGTTCGGTGTCGGTCAGACCGCCATGCGCACGCCTGCAGAGGGCATCAAGGACTTACAAGAAATAAAACGCCTAGGCTTGCGCGGCGTGATGATGCCGGGCTTCCCGGTGCTCGAAGACTACGACCATGAAATTTACGATGAATTTTGGGCTGCCGCCAGCGAGCTTGGGCTACCCATTAGTTTTCATATTCTGACTGCCAAAGACGGTGTTCCTGGCGCCAACGGCTCCTCGCGCGCCCGTGGACCCAAATTAAATGGCTTCATGACGATCATTCGGGGTTGCCAGGACATCATGGGCACCATGATTTTTGGTGGCGTTTTCGAACGCCATCCAACATTGAAAATCGTGTGCGTGGAGGCCGATGCCGGCTGGGTGCCGCACTACATGTACCGGATGGATCACGCCTACGATCGGCACCGTTACTGGCTCACGGCGGGTAAGTTATCGAAAATGCCCAGCGAGTATTTCCGCGAAAACATTTACGTGACTTTCCAAGACGACTGGGTCGCCTTTAAGACCATGGATTTATGTAATCCACGCCGTTTGATGTGGGCCAACGATTTTCCGCACAGTGATTCCACGTGGCCGAACTCACAAGCGCTGCTCGCCACCCACACGGCGGAATTGTCTACCCAAAGCAAACAATGGCTGTTGCACGATAACGTAGCGGAGCTCTACAACCTCTCGCACTAAGTGTGGGGTGCTGGGAGCGCCAAGGTGTGGCTGCCGGGATCACCCAGTAGCCCGCTCCTTGGCGGGAGCACTCACGAGCGCGGGGTCTTGTGAGCAGTTGGCGTTGCCGCGCGGCCCGTTGGCTGGGTTGGGCCGCCATGCCCTCATCCGGAAAATTTACCGGTGCCGGCTGAGGGACTCAGACCGGCCTCAGCCCTCCTGCAACCAACGGGCAACCCGTGGCGCGAAGTAGGTCAGCACGCCGTCGGCTCCTGCGCGTTTGCACCCGAGGAGGGATTCCAATGCCACGGCTCGCTCGTCTAGCCAGCCGGCTTGGGCGGCGGCCATCAACATCGCGTATTCGCCACTGACCTGATAAACAAAGGTCGGCATGGCGAACTCTTCTTTTACGCGCCGCACGATATCCAGATACGGCATGCCGGGTTTGACCATCACCATGTCGGCACCTTCTGCGATGTCGAGCGCCACTTCCCGCATCGCCTCGGCCGTGTTGCCGGGGTCCATCTGATAACTGTGTTTACCCGCTTGACCCAAATTAGAGGACGACCCTACGGCGTCGCGAAACGGGCCATAAAAGGCTGACGCATATTTGGCCGCGTAGGCGAGCAGCCGGGTGTTGACGTAGCCATGCTGTTCGAGCGCATCGCGAATCGCCCCAATGCGGCCGTCCATCATGTCGGAGGGGGCAATGATATCAACCCCCGCTTCCGCCTGAGAGAGCGCTTGGCGCACGAGGACTTCGAGACTCGCATCGTTCGTCACATAGCCACGCGCATCCACAATGCCATCGTGGCCGTGCGTGGTGTAGGGATCGAGGGCCACATCGCTCATGACGCCCATCTCGGGCACGGCGTCTTTGATCGCGCGCACGGCCCGCTGCGTCAAACCTTGCGGGTTGTAGGCTTCGCGGCCGTCCGGGGTTTTAAGCGCAGGTGGCGTGACCGGGAACAGCGCAATCGCGGGGATTCCCAAGGCTGCTAATTCGCGCACTTCTTTAACCAGTAAATCGATGCTGAGCCGTGCCACCCCCGGCAAGCTGCTAATGGGCTCCCGAACATTTACCCCTTCGGTCACAAACAAGGGGCAGATGAGGTCGTCAACGGTCAGCGTGGACTCGCGCATGAGTCGTCGAGAAAAAGCGTCGGCGCGCATCCGACGCGGGCGGGTGCGTGGATATTGCTGAAAAATTCGACTGTGCATGGGCAATGCTCTCCGAGCTTAATTTGACGCAGCGTGGTTGGGCAGTTCGGCGCAGCGCGCTTCGATCCAGCGCTCTACTTCGGCGTTGATATCCGCCGCCTTACGGCCGGTGGTGGCGATGGGTGGGCCGACCACCACATCGATCGTACCCGGTTCTTTGCGCAGCGAATTACGCGACCAGAACACCCCAGCATTGTGCGCCACCGGTACGACAGGGCACCCGGCCTGCACCGCCAATGCGGCGCCCCCCGAGGAATAGCGGCCCTGTTGGCCCGGCGGTATGCGGGTGCCTTCCGGGAAAATCAGCACGCACCAGCCATCGAGAATTCTCTGCTTACCTTCGCTCAACATATGCCGCAGCGCCTTCGCTCCCGCTTTGCGGTCGATCGCGATGGGGTTGAGGCTGGCCATGCCCCAACCGAAAAACGGCAAGTGCAGGATCTCGCGCTTCAAGACCTGCGACTGTCGTGGGAAAATTAACTGCAAGGCGATGGTTTCCCACGCCGACTGATGTTTACACAAGATGACGCACGGGCTGCTAGGTACGTGCTCCCAACCGCTGACTCGCCAGCTCAGTCCGCAGGTCACCCGGAGCCAAAAGAGCGTGAAGACCGACCACCGGGTAATCACGAAATAGCGCCAAGGGCGTGGCAGCGGGAGGATCAAAATCCCCACTAGGCCAAAAAACATCGTGACGGGAAGGACACCCAGATAAAACACTAGCGAACGCAGGGTAACGATGCTCGTTCTCCTCTACTTGAGACGTCTGACCACTGCGGCAAGATCGGGGTAAACACTCAACCGCTCATGCGCCGGTAATTTACTTAAGGTATCTAAGCCGTGCCCGGTTTCCACTAGCACGGCGCGCGCACCGACGGCCCGCGCCGCCTCTAAATCGCTTAAGCGGTCGCCAACAAAAATAGCGTCGTGCAGCGGTGCTCCCGTGCGTTGGGCAATCGCCTCCAGCATGCCGGGTTGTGGCTTGCGGCAACGGCAGTTGGCGTCGGGCGCGTGCGGACAATAAAGAATGGCCTCGATGCGACCGCCCAAACGCTGGACTTCGCTAATCAAACGGCTGTGGATGCGTTGCAATTGGCCAACGTCGATAAGCCCACGGGCGATCCCGGATTGGTTGGAGACTACAAACACCCGTAAGCCCATTTGGCTAGCCATCGCCAGCGCCTCTAGGCTGCCCGGCAGAGGATGCCATTCATCCGGTGTTTTGATGTAGCTCGCAGACTCCTCATTGATGACACCATCGCGGTCGACGATTAGCAGGCGCATCGGTGGGGTCAGGTGGCAGCGATATGACTGATATCAGCCACTCGCAAGAATAAAGCCTGCAGCGCACTCAGCAGTTGCAACCGATTGCGGCGCAGGGCGTCGTCTTCGGCCATCACCAGCACCTCCTCAAAGAAAGCATCCACCGGCGCGTGGAGCGCCGCTGCGCGCGCCAGATATCCGGCATAGTCACCACTGCTTGCCAGTTCGGCAGTCTCCTGTGAGGCCAGTGCCAGTTCGCGCGCGAGGGCCAGCTCCGCGGGCTCTACCAGCAGCGCGGGGTCGGGTTGCCCGGGGGTGAAATCAGGTGCTTTGCGCAGAATATTACTGATGCGTTTGTTGGCAGCCGCCAATGACAGCGCGGCGGGCAGCTGCAAGAACGCCTCTACGGCGAGAATGCGTCGGCGCAGTTCGCGCGGCTGCGTGGGGCGGGTGACGAGGACCGATTCCACGACGTCGGCGCGGCTGCCGCGCTCGTGAAAATAACCGCGCGCGCGCTCGAGCATAAAATCGAAGACGGCCAATGGCGTGCCGGCCGCGATGCGCTCGGCATGCCCAGCCGCCGCCGCGTTCAGGCCGGCCAGCAAATCGATGGGAGAATCGGTCTCCATGCAAATCCGCAGGCAGCCAAGTGCCGCACGCCGCAGGGCGTAGGGATCTTTATCGCCGGTGGGAGCGCCGCCTACGCCAAAGATGCCCGTTAAGGTGTCGAGTTTGTCGGCAATGGCTAGGCACTGCCCGCTCGGCGAGGCCGGGATTGCGTCACCCGCGTAACGTGGCTGATAAAACTCCCGCAGCGCTGCGACGACCGCCGGCGGCTCGCCGTCGTGCGCTGCGTAGTAGGCGCCCATCGTGCCTTGCAGTTCGGGAAATTCGCCCACCATTTCGCAAATGAGGTCGCAGCGTGACAAGCGCGCGGCGCGCGCCGGGTACTCTGCCAGCACGTCAAACAACGGCGCAAGCTGACCCGCCAGCACTGCAACCCGTTCGCTTTTTTCCAACAGCGAGCCCAGGCGGCGCTCAAAGACCATGTCGGCGAGACGCGCCAACCGGGTCGCCAGTGGGGTCGCACGATCTTTATTCCAGAAAAACACGGCGTCGCTTAAACGCGGCCTGATCACGCGCTCGTTACCACTGCGGATGAGTTCTGGTTGGGGACTGTCGATGTTCGCAATGGTCACGAACTGATTGAGCAGTTGCCCGGTGGCGTCTTCCAGCGGGAAGTATTTTTGATGGCCCTGCATGCTGGCGATGAGCGCTTCGCGCGGTACCGCGAGAAAATGGGCGTCAAAACTGCCAGTGATAGCGCACGGCCATTCCACCAGCGCGGTGACTTCATCGAGCAATTGCGGGTCGATTAGCGGACATCCGCCGGCGTCCACACCGGCTTGTGTGACCAGCGCTCGCACCCGCTCGCGGCGCACGGCGAAGTCCACGATCACTCGGCCCGAGGTGGCCAACAGCTGTTCGTAATCGCCCGGCACCGCCAGGGGTATCGACGCGGCACCCATATAGCGATGCCCACGCGAAATAGCACCACTGCGCACGCCAAAAATCTCCGCCGGAATGACCTGCGTACCGTGCAGCAGTACTAACCACTGCACCGGGCGCACAAACTGGTAATCGGCACTGCCCCAGCGCATGCGCTTAGGAATTGGCAGCGCGGCCAGCGCGTCTTCAATCATGCTGGGCAGCAGTGCTGCCAGCGCGAGCCCCGGCACGAGGCTGCGGAAGGTCAGCCATTCGCCTTTGTCGGTGGCCTGTCGTTCCAGCGCCGCCATCTCCACCCCACAGGATCGCGCAAAACCCTGCGCCGCACCGGTGGGCGCTCCCAGTGCGTCAAAAGCCGCTGCCACTGCCGGGCCGCGACGTTCAATTTGTTGGTCTGGCTGACGCGCCGGCACTTGTTCAATCAGCAACGCGAGACGTCGCGGCGTCGCAAATGCGCGGCAAGGTCCGCACTGCAGGCCAGCCTGCGTGAGGCGGCGCAACACTTCGGTTTGAAAGTGGTTAGATAGCGTGAGCAGCGCCTTAGGTGGCAGCTCCTCCGTGCCGAGTTCAATGAGTAAATCGGCCGGGAGCGTCATGTGGTCTTGCTCACTGCGGCGGCCCGCGCCACCAAAGGGAAGCCCAGTGCTTCACGCGCCGCGTAATAAGTCTGGGCGATGCTACGGGCCAGTGCTCGTACGCGCAGGATATAGCGCTGGCGTTCCGTCACGGAGATCGCCCGGCGGGCATCCAATAAATTAAAGGTATGCGAAGCCTTGACCATCATTTCATAGGCCGGCAGGGCGAGCTTAGCTTCGATCAGTCGGTTGGCTTCCGCCTCACAGTGATTAAACCAACCGAACAAAATTTCGGTATTCGCCTGCTCGAAATTGTAGGTGGACATCTCTACCTCATTTTGATGGTAGATATCGCCATAGGTCACCACCTGCCCCGCATGACTCGTCCAAACCAAATCGAAAACCGAATCGACGCCCTGCAGGTACATGGCAATGCGTTCCAGACCATAGGTGATTTCGCCCGCAACCGGTCTGCAATCTAGCCCACCGACCTGCTGAAAATAAGTGAACTGGGTAATTTCCATGCCGTTTAACCAGACTTCCCAACCCAAGCCCCAAGCCCCCAAGGTCGGCGATTCCCAGTTGTCTTCCACAAAGCGAATATCGTGCACGCGGGTATCTACCCCGAGCGTGGCCAGCGACGCGAGATACAAATCTTGTAAATCGCTGGGCGAGGGTTTGAGGATGACCTGAAATTGGTAGTAGTGCTGGAGACGGTTAGGGTTCTCACCATAACGACCGTCGGTGGGGCGCCGCGATGGCTGCACGTAGGCCGCCCGCCAAGGCTCTGGACCGATGGCCCGTAAGAACGTGGCAGGATGAAAGGTGCCGGCGCCCATTTCCATATCGTAAGGCTGGGCAATCACACAGCCACGTTCGCCCCAGAAAGTCTGCAACCGGAAAATGAGTTCCTGAAAGGTGCTGGGAGGTGCTTGAAGGTCGGTCATTCGCGTGCTGCTGCCAGTTCGTCGGAGGGCTTTGCGGGGGCATTGAAGTATAGCCGCTGCTCCGCGCACTGCCTATGTGACGGCGCGTGTCTCAAGGTGACGGGGTGGTGGTCGATAGCTCTCTCACACGCAAATGGCGGGAGATACGACAGTGATGGTAGACCTGCAGCTTGCCGAAGCCGCTGGCTGGCGCGCCTTAATGACGCTGGCTCAGCAGAATGCGCAAATTTTTCTATCTGATGCCATCGAGCAGTACGCGGTGTCGTTGCTGTATCGCAGTCTGGGGACTGCCGGGAGTGGCACCGGTCGCCAGGTCACGCGATTCACCCAACATTTGCTCGCTGCGCGGCACGAGCCGGTGGACAATTTGCCGGCGGTGGGCGACCACTGCCTGTTGTTTGCCGGTTTGCTGACCGAGCAGGCGATGCGTCAAGGGATCCCTGTCACCTACTTCGTGCAGGTTGGACAACAGGCCTATCACGACCACGCTGCCCGCACGTCCGGCGCTGATGGCCTGCTCTATCGCGAACTGGCACAGCATTTCGTGGCCTTGCTGGATGTGTTCCTGACCATGCGTGAGCTTAACGATTCCGGCCCCAGTCTCGATGGCCTTAACGCCTACCAACTGTGGTGCGAGACCGGGAGTCATCATGGGTGGCAGGTGTTGCGTCAGCTCACCCCAGCACTACCCGCCGTTGCGACTCACGCCAGACACTAGCCCGGCGGCTATTCCGGCATTGACGTCGTGGGCTGCGGGCCTTTGGGTTTGATCAAATCTTCGAGTGTTTTATCCAGCGCGCGACTTTTGTAGTCCGGCAGCTGGTACACCCAGCGTTGCGTCCGCGCGTTGAGTAACGCCACTTCGGCGGCGACGTCGGCCACCGGGGCCGGCTGGCCCGGGGCTGACGGCACGCTGCCGGGCGGGAGGTTTTTGTCGCTAGCCGGCGGCGGCGTGGCCGGAGTTACCCCGGTTTGTTGCGCGAAGGAAAAAGCGATCAGGCTCTGGCCGTTAACGTCATAGCGTTTCAGGGTGGCGACCAGACCATCGAAGGTTTCAATTTCGGCACTGCTTTGCGGGCTCAGCCCCGCCACTTTGCTGGCAGCGGCGACATCGTCAAAGCGCAAGTCCAACAACAACGCACCCATGCTGGACACCATCGCCACCGAGCGCGGTTCACTGCCCTTGGGTATTTTTTGCAGGGTAAATAATTGCTCTTGCGGGCTGGCTTTTGCCAACACCACGGGTGTTTTGCCTGGTTGCTGCAGACTGACTTTCCGGACGCGTTCAACCGGTATATCGACCACGCTGGTGTCCAACCACTCGTTGCGTTTGGCCTTTAAGAGCAGCTCGCCTTCCACCAGCCAAGCGGTGGGCTCGCCTTGTCGGCGGACGTAATGGGCCGGGGCGTCCGCTCGTTGTGCTTTACGTGCCTTGCCGATCAATAAATCGGCCAGCGGTGCTTCTCCTTTGGCGCTCACCACCACTTCTCGTGTAGTGGCTTTAGGCGCGTCAGGCGCTTCCACCCCGAGGGTGGCGTACAGCGCTGGGGTGGCGGTTTTAGCTTCCCGGGTTTTTAGGCTGGCCAATTGCACCAGCAGTTCTTTTACCGCACCCGTGTTCACCACGAAGTTGTCGCGTGACGGCATCACCCAACTTGCGTCGAGGCGTTGCAGTGTCAGGTGTTCCTGGCCTTGGGTGATGTCAATTTTCTG